>JAEZMP010000645.1 GCA_023442215.1 Pseudomonadota bacterium | reverse complement strand
GACGAGTCCATCGGGTTCGTGGGATCCTGGTTCTTCATCTGCGCGATGAGCAGCTTGAGGAAGGCATCGTAGTCGAGCGTCGAGGCGGAAGTGCCCGCCGCCGAGGACGAAGATGACGCCTTCGACGCGCCGGTGGCTGTCGCCGTGCTGTTGACCGTAAGATCGCTCATCGGACCTTGTCCTTGCCCTGCGGCATTCGTCCGCCGCCGCGTTCGTGAATGTTGCTCGCCGACACCGTCAGGCGACCTTGGACGCCCGATCCAGGTCGCCTTCGAGAATCGATTCCTCCAACGGATAGAGGCCGCGGATGACCCGCAGCGCCTCGAACGTCCGCCCGTTCGCCACCAGCTTGCGGATGTCCTGCAGCTCGTTCCGGATGGTCTCGTTCTTGAAGGTGGCCAGAAGCGGTTCGATCATCTCGTCAAACAGCGCCTGGGCCTTGCCCGCATTGCGCGGATCGATCAGCATCGCCTGGACAGTGAAATAGAGCTGCCGCAGGGGGGTCGTGGTCTGCTCGACCTGGAGAACATGACTCTCCATCAGGAAGGTCGCATCGTTCAGCAGTTCGAACGTCGCCTTGCGTTCCGCCCTGAGCACCGCACCATTGATGAAGATGCGCTCCCCGGCCCGCAAAGAGATGCGCATCGTCTTCTTCATTGCAGGCCGTCCCGAATGGTCCTGTGGACGGTGATCAGCGCATCGAGGCTGACGGCCCGCTCGTGGATCAGGTGATCGGCCTGGCGGATCACCCAGAGACCAATCGACATCAGATCCGCCCTGACGCCTTCGGCGAGACCGTTATCGCCGCTCGACAGGTCGGAGATCAGGAAAGACCACATCTTCTGCACGAACTGCGCGGCCTCGAGGGTCTCCGAAGATTTAAGCCCTCGCGGCTCCGCCTTCTCCAGCAGATAGATCGCATGCTCGAAGGCCATGCGCTCGCGGGAGCGGCCCTCGTCGCTCGAGTCCTCGACGATCTCGGCGTATGAGAACCTGTACATAGGAACCTCCGAGAATGCCTTAAATATAATTCAGGATGCTGAGATTCTTGATATTCGCCGTAAGCGAATAAGACATCTCGATCTGCGTTGTCAGCGTATCGACCCGTGTCTTGGCCTCGGCAACATCGATACCTTCGATGTTGTTCAACTGCGTCTTGACCAGGGTCTTCTGGTTATCCAGAACCTCGGTCGAGGTGTCGATGCGATTCTGAACGGCGCCGAGCCGCGCTTCGAGATGGGAGAAGTCCGAAATCGCCGAGCCGAAGAGCTTGCCGGCCTTGTCGAGCACGACCTGCTGGGCCGCGGCGCTGAGATTGGGATAATCGAGCTCCGTGATCATGGAGTAGGCCATGATCACGTTGCGGAACACCGGCTCGTTCGCACTCGCGGAGGTCGTCGCCGTCTCGCTTAGGCCGATCTGGGTCTTGGTGTTGGTGCTCGAGGCGTCCGACCACGAGCCCCAGTTCGCGTCCGAGAACAGCGCAGCGAAATCCCCGTCGAGGAACGTCTTCATATCGTCGGCGGAGATGTCGCCGGCAGACCCGCTGCCGATCAACGTGGAGAAGGACGTTCCGATCGCCTCCTTGAGGCCACCCGGCGCATCGAAATCGTTCAGCGGCGGAGAGTCGGAATTGATGCCGCTGAACAGGTAGAGGCCACCGCTGCTGGTGTTGATGCCGCTGTAGAAGTCGCTCAGGGCGGAAGACGCCTGCGCCACCAGAAGGTTCGGATCGATGACCGTCTGGGTACCGTTCAGGATTTCCAGGAACGACGACGTGCCGCTCACCGCATTGTTGAGCACCGCCTGTGTCGTCTCCAGCGTCGAACCGACGACCTTGTTGTTGTCGATCAGGGACTGAAGCGTGCCCAGCTTGCTGTAGAGCGAAACGCTGGTCGATGTCTTGTAGCCGAGTTCCAGTCCGACGTCGGAATAGCGGCCCGTCGTGATTTCCTTGTTGCCCTTCGTCAACTCGCTCTGGAGCCTGAGGATGCTCGAGCGGGTAGAGTTGATCATGTTGGCCGTCGAGATGAAGGTCGTCCGCATGATCACACCGTGCTGAGAAGGTCGTCGAACATCTTCTGCACCACGCTCATCAGCTTGGCGGATGCCGTATAGCTTTGCTCGAGCGACAGCTGCAGCGCGTATTCGTCGTCCAGGTTGACGCCGGTCACGTTGGACAGCGCCTCGGACGCGTTGCTGAGAAGAGTGTTCTGGTACTGGGAAGACGAAGTGGTGTCGGAACGCAGGTTCTGCAGCCAGCCGACCGACGACGACGCGAAGCCGGCGAGCGTCCCCGTGGTGCCGATTCCCGCGGAGGCCGAATAATCGGTACGGGTCGCCGAAAGAGCCCCGGTCAGCGCGAACAGGCGGTCGGAGAAGCTCGCTGCGTCGTCCGGATTGTAATCGATGTTGATGCCGTCGCGCAGCAGGATGGGATTCCCGCCTTGGTCCGGATCCACCGCCGCATTGACGACGATCGCCCCGGCCAGCCCGGCAC
>JAEZMP010000605.1 GCA_023442215.1 Pseudomonadota bacterium | reverse complement strand
CACACCGATGCGTCGTGCGCGAAGAACATCGGCTGCCGATCCGTGGTGTCGATGCCGGCGAGGTCGCAATATCGATCGGCCGTCACCATTGCACCGGCTCCGCGAAGATCGTGCTGATCTGTCCGATAAGCACAGCTACGCTGCCGAGCCCCACGGCGACGATCATCGCCATGCCCCACCCCATCGCTCCGCCGGGCGATCCGCCTCGCGCTGTGCTCTGGTAGAGCTGGACCAGCGCGTACAGGAACATCGCAAATCCAGCCAAAGCACTCCCAACGATGATCAATGTCAGCGTTCCCGACACGACACCGATCAGACTGGTCAACACGCCTTGAAGAGTTCCGGCATTCTCGCTCATCAGCGGCTCCACACCACCGGATCGAGAAACACCACGCCAATGGTCTCGGACACAGGCGCGGACATCGTCGGCTTTCTGTTGAACTGCGCCGCCGCGGCCGTGGACATGGCTTGGCCCACGGGCAGAAGTGCGCCGGCGGCGGCCTCGCTCCAATTCACGTTGTTGCTCGACGTCACGATCAAGCCCGTCGTCGGGTCGATGGTCGTCGTGCCATTGTTCTGCGTGATCATCTGTCCGACCTGACCCACACCCTGGATCAAGCTTCCCAGCAGCAGTCCCCCGTAGCGCTCAAGCGTGTGATAATCGACCTTGTCAGCAATCCCGGTCCGCGCCTCCGCCTCCGAGATCGCAATCGCCTTCAGCGGCTGCGATCGCCCGTCCTGCCAGATCAACTGCGTGAACTGCAGAGACGCCTGCGACGCGGAGTACGCGATCGTTCCCATCAGCCGGACACCGTTCAACGGTCCAGGCAATCCACGCTCATCGATGTCGACGATGGTGGCGAAGATCGGCGCGCCCGGGTCATCGGAGTTGAACCCGCGATCGAGCCGGGCATAGGCCACGTCGCCGGCACGGGCAATCATCACCTGCTGTGCGCTCGACCCACTTCCCAGCGCCTGAGCTGCCGAGCGCTCCGGCTTCGGAAATGCGCGCGTAACGAAAAGCCCGACCGGCGGCTTCAACACCTCCTGGATCTGTGACGTGATCCGTTGCTGAATGGCCTGATCGATCGGCGCAACGGACACCTGTGTCACCGCCGCTGGCACTTGCGCCGGAACAAAGTCCACGGGCAACGGCGTGGGCGCCGGAGCGGGCGGCAGCGTCGGAGGCTCAGGCATTTCTCCCTTCTCGGGAGGCCGGCTTTCCGCGATCACAGCCGGCGCCACGAAGGACTCCTTCGCTCCTGTCGCTTCCTGGGCCTTCTCGTGGTTGACGGCCGCACGACGATCGGCCTCCGTCGCCCCCACTGGTTTCATGGGATTATTACGGAGGTTCGGTGTCTGGCCGCGGATCTCGGAATCGGCAGAGCCGCCGACATCGATCTGACGTGACCTGTACGTAAGGACGCCCGCAGCCCCAAGCAGAGCGACAACCGAAACGACGCCGAGAAGCACCGTAAGACGCTTTCCCTTCATCGCCGTCCGTCCGTCGTGGCCGGAGCATCGTCGAGATGAAACATCTGATCCTCTCAGTCAAAATCGATCAACCGCTGACCACCGCGCTCCGCTCGGCCTGCGATGACCTACCAGTCGATCGCGATCGGCGTTTCGGTCCCGTCCTCCAGCATCACCAAGACCCGGGAGACGGGCCGGGCTATCCGCCAGACATGCAACCCGTCGGGAATGTCGGCCGTGGCATCGTGGGGTGGATTCACGACGATCATCCGCCCCCGCAGATAGAGGTGGCCCTGATAGATCCAGGCCGAGATGCCGGAGGCCCCCGTAACCCGGACGGGTGCCGCGCCTGCCGGCGGCGTCCCCGCACCAAAGAGTGCGAGTGAGCTGTCGCCCGCTGACGTTCGCGTCGAAGCCGCGGCGAAGGACACTGGCGACGGCGTGACAGCGCTCCCCGCCACCCGTGTTGGTGTAAGAGGTGAGGTTCCCTTCACCTTGATTGTGACGGGCAGGTCGAGCGCAGTCGCGTCCATGCCGGATTTCGCCATCACCACGATCGGCCACGTGTAACCCTCCAGCTCGACGCTGAAGTTCCCGAAGCTCTCCGACCGGCACGGCATGATGTTCAGCGTCGCAGGCCGTTCAGCGCCACCGGGCGCCTGCACGCTCGATCCGCACCCTTGACCGTCCTGCGAGAAAACTCGGGGATCGTATGCAATCGACGACACCGGCCAAGGGTTGTTCCTGTCATCGACGAATGTGATCGGCGTGACGATGCCGAACGCCAGCGTGATCGTCGGTGGAGAAGCCCCCGCTCGATCGCCACCGACCGGTATCACGCGGGGAGTGACCTTGGGTGCCGGTGCATAGGCGCCGGATTGCGCGCCCTGTGCTCGCATCACCGCCCCCCTCAGGCTGACGATGTCCTGAGGCGTGAGGATCGAGGAAAGCGACTCTCCTACCAGCGCTCGTCTGGCCGCATCGATCTCCTCGCTCGTCGGAGCCCTCGTTCCCGCCTGCGCCGTTCCACCCGGACCAGGCATGCTCGGCGTCACCTGGGCGAAAGACGGAAGGGAAACGGTGAACGCCGCAATCGCTGTAGCAACATAGAGACAGCCCCGCATGACTACTGTCCCTGACCGATCATGAGCTGCGAGGACACGACGCCGTCGACGGCCACCCCGCGAAGATTCAGCGGAGACGGGTCGACACGCACGAGCGTGACGGTCAAAAGCCGGTTCTCGATCTTCGATTCGGCGTTCGTGCTGTAGAAAATCCGGACAGGCACTTCGACGACCCAGCGATATCGCCCGGCGTCAAGACCTTCCTGCTTGATGTTTATGGAGTTGGAAACGACTGCCGAAACTGTCTGATAGTTGTTAACCACGGAAGAGATGATGCCGGAAGCCGACAGCGCCGCCCGATACTGAGACCGACCGCGAGGCGTAAAATAGCGATCGATTACGCTGTCGATCAACCTCCGCCAGTTGGCGTAGTCATACGTGTTGAGCCCGACTGCTACCGTTCCAGCAAGATCGCGAAGACTTGCTTGTGAAATATTTGGCTCGGACAACGGTGTCGCTTCGCAAACTGCGGCAGCATCCGACGTCCAAAGGAACTGTTTTATGGGAAACACATAGAACGCCGTGTAAATCAGCATCAGGTTTCCCACCAGCGACAGCACGAGAACTGCACCGAGCGTCTGAAGCCAAAGCCTGAGATAGCGGGCATGCTCGTCCACGGCTCTGGCCTCGCCCAGTATCTGGTCCTCTCCTTTCATCGGCTCTTCCCGCCGACCACAGTGGCTTCACAGCCCGCAATTCCCCCATCCGCAACGAAAGCGATGACGTCGGCGCGGACGGCGCTGACCACGACCATTCCGACGAAGGCCGCGACGCTCACGAGCGCGGCGGCGCCAAGCCCCCGCGCGAGACCTGTCATTCGGTCTATTCGAGCCTCGATTTCCGACGGAGCGCGTACCGGAGCCATGGACCGCAACGAAAACCGCCCGATCGGAACATCCGTGGGGTCGCTCTCCCGGCTCATGCGCCACCCGCGAGCGTGTTCATGATGGCGGTATCATCGCCGGAGGCGTAGCCGGATCGTATCTCCACCCCACCTGACTGCAGCGGAACGAAGATCAGGGGGACGCCAGGCGCTGACATCCCACTCCGCTTCAGATCTGCCAGGAAGCCGGCGAGCGTCAGAAAATTCTCGTTCAATCGGCGACCAGTCTCGGCATCGACCTCCACGCCCCCAGACCTGGTGCTGAACACCTGTTTCATCTTATCGAACGGATCGGGAGCAGCCAGGATCGCCGCCGCGAGACTGTCGCCTGCGTCACGTCCATCGAGCGCCGCAACAGGTATCCACCGGATCGGCGTCTTACCGTGCAGTGCCTCGAAAGCCCTGTGGCAATACGGGCAACGCGGGTCAAAGAGAATGAAAATCGGCCTGTTCGCACCCGCTTCGCCATCGATCAAGCTCGTCGCTTGACCGAGCCGATCGAACGCGAGTTTTGCAACGGCCGGATCCGCGACCACCGCGCGGCTCTCGGAAACCAGCGAGATCGGCGAACTCTCTGGCCCTGGCACAGGGGGGGGCGTTATCGGCCGCCCGGGAGACGCTGCTGGGCCTCCCGAGGCTACCTGCGTCTGCGATCCGTCAAAGGTCGGCGCGCGAAGAGCATTCGGCACAACCTGTGCGGGTTCCTCCCGGGTCACTCTCCCGGCAACATCAACAACCACGGGGGGAGTCGATCCGCCGGTTTCTCGCGAAACTGGACGGTACTCCAGGCTGAACGACCCCATGCTTTTGGCCACGTCACCGACAACCCACACGCTAGCTGCCGCGGCCGCAGCCCACGCAACAGTGCCCAAGATCTTCATAGCGCCCCGCTAGAACGAGATATATCGTTTTGCCCGTATTGTTTTTGATCCCGGTCGGATGATATGTCAATGACATCGCCGGCGAGAACCGAGACTTTCAATCCAGTTCAACAACGGCTTTTATACATCGCCGGCGATTTATAGTGACACTTATCCAGAATGAACACGCGGGCGGGGGCCTATTAAAGTGGCGCGGATACAGAGTGATGCGGGAATTGTAGCGGGTTATTCTGCGGATTGTGCGCCGCAGAAGACTCAGCGCACACGCTCTGATATTTCCGGCCGTCGTTCGTCTGCATACCGAAAACTGATGCCGGCGATTGTCTTTGCCTACGCCGTATGCGGTTTAACACACAACTACGCATTGGGGGCGGACTCGGTTTCCGCGAATCCCCCCCGCCAGCCTTCATTCACTTATGTGGACGGGAACGCGGTGCCCGGCGAGCAGCGCTACGATCGCCCCCCCGCTGCCGTCGATCCAAGCTTTGTAGAGGTCGAGCAGCTCAAGGACCGCGTGCTCCAACTTGAGGAGCGCATCGAGATCATCGAGAAGCGCCTGGCCGTGGACGAGGCTCAGGCCGCCGCGGAGGCGAACCGATGATCGTGCCCGATCTCGGATCCCTCCTTATCAGCCTTAGCAGCGTCTTCACGCTGGCAGTCAAGCTGGTATTCGCAGGGCTGTGCGTGTTTGGCGTGTGGGTGTTCGTCTCCGGGCTGATCACTGCCTATAGCCTCGTCAGCGGCGGAAGCAAGTTCTCCAACCGCGGCACCTCGATCTACGGCGTCTTCGGCATGATCGTTCTTGGCAGCGCACTCACTGTTGCCCCCGTTATAGTCTGGCAGGCGGCGAGTTCGGCCGACATCGGCACCGGCATCACGTACTCGATATTCAATTACTCCAATGACCAATCCAGCGGTCATTGCGAGCAGATTCACTCCTCGATCACATACCTGCTGATGGCCGTCGGCGCGACCGCGTGGGCCTTTGCCGCCGTCGTTCTCTACGATGCTTTTCGAGGCACGCGCCAGAACAGTCGTTCAGCGCTAGCGTTTTTTGCCGGGGGGCTGGCCGCTTTCTTCATCAATGATCTCGGTCAGATCGTCAGCAACACGATCGGAATGGACGTCAGTTTCTCGAATATCTGCACATCGATCGGGTGACGCGATGTCAGTGTCTTCCCTCACCCCCACGCTGCAGCAACAGCCGGACTTCGGAGCGGACGAACGCCACCAGCGGGGCGCGGGCTTCGAACAGCCGACCATTATCGAGCTGCCACGCACGATATCGCTCGACGGCGCCCAACAGCAGCACCACTGCAGCCACGGCAGCGCCCGTAATCATCGCCCCCCATTCGCCCTGCCACACAGCCAGACCGCTTGTGACCATCACGACGACCTCTGCGAACAAGGTCAACTTGCGGGCAGCAGCCCGTCGATCCCGCACGATCGCTCGCTTCGAGTCCATTGCCTCCGCGACGCCATCGATAATCACAGGGGTGTCGACGGGACCACAGTCGGCGCAAACCATCTCGCCGCCGGCATCGACCCGAATTTCCCCGCCGCAGCTGGAACACCGCAACCCATCTGCGCGGCGCACTCCTGTTCGCCAGGAGCCCACCGCGGTTCTGAAGCGCTCCATTTCCGGAGTGCGGCGAAACGGAAACAAGATTCTACGTATCATGGACATGGCGAGCGCTCCCGACACAGCAATTCTGATCAATCTCAGAAAAAAGTGAGCCAGACAATAGCCGGTACTACCGGTGAAACGATAATTCGTGGTGCGCGAGCTTCCTCGGGCGTCGTATCGAGCATGATCGTTGTAGTTTTAATTTCGCTTCTAGTTTCATCGTGCGCGACTGCTCCGCAGAGAACTAGTACGGACACTTTCGTTCAGCTTGAGCTCCAGCGGCGTGGTATCTAGCGATGCGCAGCGTCACCCTTCGTTTGATGGTCGCAGCGGCCGCGGCTTTCCCCTCCTCCGCCGGCGGACAGGCGATCTACGGGGGCGCGACGTATGGCGCGCCGTGGCAGGCGTATCCGCCTGCCATGAACGGCGGCATGGTTAACCCCTCTCTGGCGCCCATGCTTGCGCCGGCGCAGGCCGGCGCAGCCGCCAGTATTCCCAACGCGGCGCTGCCGTCCGCCCAGCCAACGGTTCCTGGGACGCAGCAGCCGGCCATTCCGCCGAGTGCCGTGTCGCCTTCGGCAACGACCTCGATCGTCCCCCACCCGCTCAATCCGTCGTTTTCCCGTTATTCTCCAAGCCTTTTCGGCGATGCCGCCCGGCCGCAGATCATCACACGCGCCGCCCGCGGCGCAGGCATTCGAGCCGGGTATGCGGAAGAGGGCGAGCGGATTACGGCGGCGCTCATGTCATCCGACAACAGCACCAGGCTCGACGCCCGCTACCCATTCTATTCGCTGATGATCGGCACGGACTTGATGCCGCCTGTCGTCGTGGAGCTGAAGGACGTGCGAGAAGCCCGGGGGGAGCAAGCCATCAACCTCACCGTCGGAGCCTTCGAAATCGTGCGGCCCGCGCGGCTCGTTCTCGCTGCTCCGACCTGGCGCGACTACCTGATCCTGCCAGACAGCACGGCCGAGGGTGCTGCCAGTGTTCAACCGCAGAACGACCGCGAGCGAACAGCCTGGGATGCGGCGTTCAGAGCCGGCGTCGCAGCAGGCATCGTCGAGGCCAGGACAAGCTTCTCACAGGCACTCGACAAGCTCGATCGGGACTTCCGCGGTATGCAGAGATATCAGCAGCTCGCCGCACAGGGTGCAGTCACCCTTCCCCGCGTCTCGCGGACGCAGCAGCGCGTTCGCATAAGCGAGGGAGGAGAACGGGCCGCGGTCGGCGAACAGACGATCAAGCTCGAGGTGTCGCCGCGGTTCAAGGCGACCCAGCCCACGGCATACCGGTAAGGAGCGCATCATGCCATCCTGGACCGGCAATCTCATTCAGAACGAGCATCTCCCCCGCACCGTCTCCACATCGGACGACATTGATGCGCTGCTGGTCGTCGCCGCGAGGCTCGGCGCAAGCGAAATCATCTTCCAAACCGGACGGCCGGTCCTGACTCAGATCCACGGGGCCTGGAGCGCGCTCACGCCGACCTGGCTGCAGACCGCGGCCCTCGAGCATATCTGCGTCCACGTCTCGGCGAAGGCGAGCGTGGTCTCCCGTCTCTACAGCGGGCTCGACTTCGACACTGCGCTCACCGTCCACGATCACCACATTCGGACCGACGACGGTGAACCCCTCGCCTACCGCTTCAGGATCAACCTCACCGCTGGTCACTATGAAACCGGCAACGGCATCCAGATCGTGTGCCGGTCGATCCCTACTGAGCCGCCCACGGCCGAGGCAATCGAACTCGAACCGGAGATCGTCGCAGCCAGCACTCCATCGAATGGCGCCGTCATCGTTTCGGGTGCCGTCGGCTCCGGAAAATCGACCACGCTCGCCGCCCTCCTGAGACGGATCGTTGAGGGCGGCACGTCGATCACCGGCAACGTAGTCACTTACGAGAGCCCTATTGAGTACCTGTTCGACCGGATTTCGTCCCCGACTTGCACCATCTCCCAACACGAGATCGGCCGTCATCTGCCTACGTTCGCCGAGGCCGTTCGGAACTCACTGCGCCGATATCCAGCCCTCCTGCAGATTGGAGAGCTAAGGGATGCCGAGACGATCGTTGCGGCCATCGAAGCAGCCAACATCGGCACGCCATTCTTCTCGACGGTTCACAGCAACGACACAGCCCACATCATGCGTCGCATGATGATGGTGTTTCCTCAGGATGCGCAGTTCCGAGCGTTCCACGACATCCTCGATATGTCACGGCTGCTCGTCTCACAGGTCCTCGTTCCGCGTGTCGGCGGAGGACGGGTCTGCCTCCGCGAGTGGCTCGTCGTGACTGACGACGATCGGCGCCAGATCGCCCGCGCCGGCATCGACGGCTGTGCCGACGAAATCCGCCGGATCATGCAGGGCGGACACACCGCGCGCTCCATGAGAGAGACCGTCCGGCGGGCGCTCGATGGCGGCGCTGTTTCCATCAGAACGGCCTCGAGCGTCCTGCGCCAGTACGGATATCGGGAGGAGTCGGATGCGCTCGCAGCCTGACAACAATTATCTCCGGGACAACATCGAAAATGGACAAGCTTCAATGGCGTTGGACCTCGATGCCGATCACCCTGTTTCAGCTTCACGGAAGCATCGTCGCTTTCATCCCGCTGTTGCCGATAACCGGGCTTTCAAGGTGGACGTTCCTTGCGCTCGTCTGCTACGCCGCATTCTTGATCTATTGCCGGGCGCGTCGGCGCACACCCGTCGAGATGATCACCTTCTGGCGCGTCAAGCATGTCGACCGATGCCAGTGGCCGGCTTTCTAGGTGCGTTGCCCCGCGCGGCACTGTTGATTGGCCTGCTCGTGTCCACGAGCCTGACGATCCGCCCGGCCGAGGCCGCGAGCCAGTGCATCGTTCAGGACGCTGCCGACGCCGCGGTTCAGCGGCAGATCGCACTGATCGATGCAGCGAAGGTCGACCCGGCGTCGTTCTTTGCCGGTCCCAACTCGTGCATCAACGCCGACCTCCTGCAACAGTTCGACCTTTCGAATCTCATTCCAGACCTGGCGGGATGGCTGACCTCCGCCGTCACCGACGCCATCTCGAACGCCATAACTGCAGCCCAGCAGCAGGTCTGCAACGTCATGAACGAGCAGCTGCAGAATGCCGTCAGCGCCATAAACTCTCAGATGTCGGCGTTCCAGGGCACCTTGACCTCGCCTTTGAACGCGGCGCTTGGCGGCTCACCTCTACAGGTTTCCCTGCCCGCCCTGCCCCAGCTCGGTCAGTATTCGGGCTCGGGCACAGCGGCGTCGTCAAGCTTGCCCTCCATCCTCCTTCCGCAGTCCGCCCCGAGTTACTCGATCACGCCGGACTCGCCGTCTCCGACCACATCGACAGCACCGTCGACCGCACCTGCGGAAGACTATTCCACGATCTTCAAGTGAGGTTCCGCGAGATGAAGCCCGTCGCCATCACCGTCCTTGCTGTCATGCTCGCCGCAGCGCCCGCAGCCGCCAAAGAAGTGCTTCTGCCGCTGAAGAACGGCACATGGGCCGTCAGCAACGGACGCTGTACGAAGCCCGACCTGATCATCAGCGGAGCGGTCCTGACCTATCTCGGAATGGGGGGACCGGACGAGCGCATCACCGTCGACTGCATCCAGACGACCGTTGCGTTGAAAAAAGTCGGACCGAACACCTATGACGGAGAATACATCTTCAAGTCCTCTCCGCCGCAATATCGCAGCTACTGCGAAACGCCGGATGGCGATGACAAGTCATTCGGCTTCGTCAAGATCAGTGAGAACAAAGTCCGCATCGACAACATCGACTACAAGTTCTGCGGAGCCTCGAAATGAGGACCGTCTCGCTCTTCTCGATTCTGATGGCCGCCGTCGCTCCAGCTGCCGCCGGCACCTGCCTGTCGACCGACATCATGGACCCGGCCGGGATGGTGGTCACCTCACCCTTCGGCGTCGACAGGACCGGCCGCGCGTCGCCCGGCTATCATCAGGGCCTCGACATCGTGAACAGCGAGGGTGCCGGTACGCCCGTCTATTCCGGCTCCTCTGGCCCGGTCACCTATCGCAACTGGCGGGGCGCCGGAAACGTCGCGGTCGTGACCTCCGGAGACACGAAGTTCGCCTACCTGCACATGGACACGACCGCAGAGCCCGGCGACACCGGCACCGTGTCCGCCGGCGACCAGATCGGCACCATGGGTTGCGCAGGCATGGCGCCGGGGAGTTGCCACCCGCATCTCCACCTCGGCACCCTCCTTCGCGGGGACGCTCTCGCTGCAACTGGCGCGTCCGGACGCACCTGGCTCGCGAATGCCGATGGGACGTCGCCCGGCAAAGGCGCGACGCCGCTGACTGCCGACCAGATCAAGAGCGCGCTGCCCGAAAGCTGGTACTACGTCAATCCGGAAAGCTTCCTTCACCGGCAGATCCCGATCGTCGCTAAGTATTCGGACATTCCGCGGTCCACGACGCTTCCGCAGTCCTGCACCGTCGGCTCGGACGGGTTCGATTTCGACCCGCTGTCCGCGGGCGGTACCGCCTCGGCCTCCGCCAGCCTCGCCGGAGCAGCAGGATCGCGCGCCAGCTCTTCCGACTATTCCGTCAAGATGGCAGGCCAGCCGTCGAGGTCGCTTTACCTTGAGTTGGCGCGTCAGAACGCGACGGCGCTAGCAGTGCGTGCTGCGTCGCACGACAGCCGCGCTTCTATGGATGTTTCGCTCGCCCTGATGGTTGCGGCTCTCCAGGACGAGGCTGCCGCGCAATGACGCTCTCCGCAGTCCTTCGCCTCGTGCCGGCAGCAGTGCTCATGGGCAGCGCTGTCATGGCAGCGTCCCCCGCTTCGGCGCTCATGATCGGCCCGTGGGAGATCTCGCTCGAGCGCCTCGTCTCCGGCTTCGCCGTCGCCGGAAAGCAGGATAGCGCTGCCGCCACCCAGAATGCGAACGCGGCCAGCAAGTCAGCCCAGGCCGCGGCATCGTCGCTGCTCGCCGGGAAACAGGCTATCCGCGTTGCCAAAGCGGCCCACGAATATGGCTTCGAGACCGGCTCGGGCTATGCCGCCTGTACCGTCAATCTTCAGCTGGCCGGCGAACGCGCAAGCCACGACGCCGCCGCCGTCGCGAGGACTTCCCAACAGCGGGCTGACGATGCCTGGTTGATCCACGGCGGGGATGCTGGAGACCGCGCCGGCGCATCCCTGAAGCTGCGACAGTCATTCTACTGCTCACCAGCTCAGCAGCAGGCCACCGAATGGTGCACCGGTACTGGCGGGTACGGCGCAGGCGACTCCAACGCCGGCATCTTCATGCTCAATCGTGACTACGGTGCCGAGGAGGTGATGACCGCCGCCGACTACCTCGATGTCATCGCCCCGCTTCCAACGATCCGCACCGACGCGACATCGGCAGAGGCAAGAGCCCAGCTCGTCGAAGCACGACGACGTGGCGCAATCCTCAGTGGAGCTCGCGCCGCGACCTGGACCGTCGTCCTCGACGGCATGGGTGGATCACCCGAAGGAGAATAGCAACCATGCGTGCCGCCGCCGTTCTCATCGTCGCATCGTCCCTGCTTTGCACAGCGGAAAGCGCAGCCGCGCAATCCTGCTCCGGCGTCGAAGCTCGCGTCGTCGGTCGAACGTCGGCGCTTGGCATCATCGTCCAGGGCACCATCCAAACAACGCAGTCAGCCCTTCTCGCGCAGGAGGCTCTTCAGCAGCAGCAGCTCGTTTCCGCGATGCGTGTTCTGACGAAGCAAAGCTCGACATCGAGCGACCAGGTTACCACCACCTTGCAGGCTTCATCGCAGGCGGTGGCGTCCACCCTGATCGCGCAGGATCAGAACCAGGCCGTGGCCGACGCGACGCAACGGTACTCCTCCATTGGCTTCGATCCATGCGGTGCCGACGACAAGGCCCAGGCGTTGTTCCTCGCATCTCAACAGACCGCCGCAACACGAAAGCAACTGGCGGCGACACCGCAATCCGTGGGCGCATGGTCTGCCGGCGTCGCCGGCGCCACCAACCTGTCGGCGACGAGCATATTCGCGGGCGACACCGCCGCGGCTGCTCAATTCATCAACGCCGTCGTCGGCCCCCCGGCCGTGGCACCAACCGGAACTTCGGCCGAGGCGGACCTCGCACGCGTCAACAACGCCCGCCGCGAGAGCAATCGCAGTCTGGTCGCCAACATTCTTGCCGACACCGCCGCCGACTACGCCCCGAACGGTCCGGTCGCCATGGCGCGAGAGCTCTCCTCGCACTGGATCGCCGATGACGGAGGTGAAGCGTGGGCCGCTGCCTCTGCGGGCGAGGCTACACGGGGCATCCTTCAAGACGCGGTCCGCCAGGAGGCGGCGAACCTCGCCCAACTCGCCCTCGACATCCAGACAGGCGTTCGAACCGAAGCGGCGGCGGCCGCCGCCCTCCTCGCAATGGTCAATGCACGGATAGGTGCGCAGTCGGCTCTCGGCCAACTCGCGATGCAGAAGGTGCCGAACTGATGCCCAGCGCCTTGGTAAAGCAAGCTGCAATCGCGTTCGCCGCAACTGCCATCGCCACGCCGGCGGCGGCACAGAGCTGCACGGTCTATGACCCCTCCTGGATGTCCGGCATCGAGATCGTTCAGGACGGGCTTACCAGCAGTGTTGCCGCCCTTGGCACCACGTTGACGGCCGCGCGTTCGTTGACGCTGGAAACCGTTCTCTCTGCCGCGAAGGTCTACACCAAGCAGCAGAGCGTGAATGGCGCCCGCGAATCCAACATGCAGGCGTCCGCGAACGAAGCCCTCGCCGCTTCGCTGGCGACGCAGGCCCGCCAGACAGCAATCGTCGACGCAACCGAGCAATATTCCGGGACGACGGGCCAGGGCGTCGATCCCTGTTCGTCGATCCAGCTCATGTCGACAACGGTCGACGCCATCGCAAACGTTGAGGACAACGGGCAGCGACTGTTGCGCGAGCTCGATGTTTCGCCAGGGAAGGCGACAACGCTGTCTGAGGCATCGGCGAAGCGCCTGCGCAACGCAAACGTCACGGATGCCGGCGCCTTGCTAGACCCGAGCGCAGCCGATGCGAGCCGGCAAGCCGTCATCGAGCACATGGCCGGTCTGCCCGCGGCATTGCCCGGTCCGGGCGCCCACGGGGCGGAAGCCGACCTGATGATGACCCGCGCGCGTCGTATTGAGGCGCTCAGATCTCCCGCACTTGCGTCCCTCTCTGCTGTGCGCGCGATGTCAGCGCCGGCCGGCCACGTCGAGGGCGATGAAGCCGTCGCTCCGCTCACCCAGCTCGCCGAACTCCAGGCAAAGTACGGTGGCGGGCCGGGGTATCAGGATTGGTCCGCGGGGCTCGCCGGCCAGTCGGAACACGGGCTCCTGCTCGAACTCACCCGGCTCCGCTCAATGACACTGCGCCTCCAGCAGATGCAAGCAGACAGCCACGCCCGGGTCGCCACGATCTTCGCAACGATGCTGGCCGTCCAGGCGGGAGGTGACCTGTGACCTTGCGACCGCGTTCCCGCGTTCTCATCGCTACCACAGCGTTCTTCCTTCTCGGCGCCGGCGTCGCCCTCGCGCAGCAGCAGCCGACGGCCCGGGAGGTTTTCACGCCGGTCTCAGCCGACGCAGCGCTGATCCAGCTTCGCGGGATGCTCGGTTGCGTCGTGGATGCGGTCTGGACCTCGTCCGAGTGTACCGACGACCGTCCCTTCACGATCGCCCTCAGCATCTTCAACACCGCCTGCCTGGTACTCGGCAGCTTCTTCATCTGCTCCCTGATCTTCTCCGCAGTTGCCGACACCGCCCAGGACGGCGTCGCCTTCGGCAAGGCCACCAACACCCAGACCACCATTGCCCGGGTGTGCTTCGCCCTGTTCCTGGCTCTGCCAGTGAAAAACGGAATGTCGCTCGCTCAAGTCGCTGTGGTCCAGATCGCGGTCATGGGAAGCGGCGCGGCCGATCACCTTTGGTCGACGGTCGCCAGTTCATCGCTGAACGGGATGTATGGAACGGTGCCGAGCGTCGGCTCTGATCAGGCCAGCGCCGTGACCCGCGGCAATCTCGCCCGGACACTGCAGCAGCGCGTCTATGGGTATGTCTGTGCTGCGTCGCTGGAAAATTACGCCGCGAACCTCGGCCGGAAGGACATCAAGATCGAGCCGAAATCCACTACACTCCTCGATGCTACCCCTTATATGGGGGGATACTTTTCTACCGGCGATGCATTCGATGCCGAAAAAGCATACAGGGCGACTCAGTATTATTTTCGCGACGTCGCCGGGTACTTCCGAAACTCAACGAGCTTGTGCGGCACCGTCGACTTCCGCTCCGCCCGCGCGCTCGTCAAAGCCACTCCGCTCGACGGCGAGGCCCCCACCCAGCTGATCAACCTGACACAGGACATCGGATACAACGCGTTCACGGACGCAATGGCTACGATCGAGGCATCGGCGCCCCAGATCGCACAGCTGATCGTTGCCGACGCCGGCGCAGGTCGCAATGAGAACCAGGTGAAGGCAGCGATCGCGGCAGCGGTTTCCTCGGCAGGCTCCGCGCTGTCCAGTGCGACCACCTCGAAGCTGAACTCCGCCGCCGCCACGATCCAGGCCAGCATCCACCAGTTCATCGCAGATTCCGCGGCCAACGGCTGGATGACCGCCGTGCTTTGGCAACGCTCCCTGGCCGCGGCATACGCCAGCATCTCCGCCGCCGCCGAGGGCGCGATGATTTCCGCTCCGCCCCCGCCGCCCATCGAGACCTACATCCCTTTCCTTGACAGGTACGGCGGAGCCTACGCCAGCCTGACCGACAAGGCCGCCCGCGACATCGCCTACTTCCGGACATTCGACGGCTTCTTCGCATCCTTCGCTCGGCCCGGCCCAACCGTAATCACCGCGGATCGCGCGGTCGAAACCGTCGACGGTCCCGGGATCCTCAGCGGTGCGATTACCGCCACCTACCAGTCGATCATATCCGCGATGACAATCCCGGATGGCAGCCCGTGGCAGGACCCCGTCATCGAGGTTCAGCGAATCGGCGACTCGATCACCAATCTCGCCGTTGTGGCCGGCGGCCTGACCGCTGCGTCCGCTTTAGGTTCCAACATTCTTAGTGCGGGCGATAAGACACAGATATTCTCAGCTACTCTTTCATTCGTGGCATCCGGCATGGGCTGGATCACTGTATTGCTGGCAGTCGCGTCATTTCTTTTGGTTGGCGTCGTGCCATTAATATTGGTCGTGCACTTCTTCTATGCGATCTTCAATTGGCTCCAAGCTATCCTGCTTGCACTGATCGCGGTCCCGATCTGGCTCCTGACCAAGCTCTCCCCTGCCCGGTCTGCTTCTTTCATCGGCACAAGTAGTGCTGGTTACCTCTTCGCCCTCTCGATCTTCCTGCGCCCGGCCCTCACCGTCCTCGGTCTCCTCGCCGCGCTCCTCCTGATGCGTCAGGGCCTCTCGGTCGCCAACATCCTCTTCCGCGGGGCGCTGACGATGCTGGCGCCAACCGGCACCATTTCCAGCATCCAGATCGCGATCGCCGCAATCGTTGTTTACGCCACCATCGTCTTCTCGGTCGTCGTGCTCAGCGCGTCGCTGATCACCACACTGACCGACAGCGTCATGAGATGGTTCTCAGGCCAACTCCCCGACCACGGATCGGCCATTACAACTGCGGCTGCAGTCGTTGCCGGCGCAGCGCTCCCCACACAGGTGCGGCTCCCGTCTGGAGCCGGCGGCTTGCTGGCGAAGGGACGGTCGCTCCTCCAGCAGCGGAAAGACAATCCAAGTCCGCCGCAGCCGAACCCGCCGCAGAAACCCAAGGCATGAGGAGGTCGACTATGAACGCTCGGATTCCCCGCCCAGATCTTCCCCACCCTCGGCACTCTCGGCCGACACATCGTGAGGCTTCAGCAACGAGATCGGATCGGTCTTCAACCCACGCGCGATTCGCTCGATCGTCGTCAGCGTCGGCATCGCGCGTTGCTGCAATATATCGTACCAGAATCGATGTGATATTCCCGATGCAACGCGGGCCTTCGTCAACGCGATATTCTTCTCCGCTCCGATACTCGCCATGTTCGTTGCAAGGTTTCCGAGCAACAACGACTTCGGCTCCTCGATTTCGTCGACGATATCCGACGGAATATCGAGTTCACCAGGCACCTCCGGGGGCGGTTCTCGCAGCAAATCGAGTGGGTCGACCTGAAGCCCCCGCGCCAGTTTTTCGACTGTTGCCAGAGTGGGTGTTGCACGTTTCTGCAACAAGTCGATCAGGTGCCTTGGTGCCACGTCACAAATACGCGCCGCTTTCGCCTGCGATATTCCTCGCTGCGACAGGATCCGTATTACGTTGCGGCGAAAATTCTCCAGCAACTCGGACTCGCTGTTCACTTCCGGTTTCTTGTTCAAGCGAGATACCGCCTTCTTCTTATTGGGTCCATCATCGGGGTGACACGCCAGGCTTTACAGATGATCGCGGCAACCTGACTCGAACGTTCGGGCGGCGCAAGCGTATTTTAGTTTTGAACGCGGCCGGCCGGACGCACTCCACAATACAAACCTGAACCAAGAACTCTTTCTTCATTCGTGTGAGCTAAAATACAGCGGGGAGTTTTGTAACATGACAGCAGCGGGCAAGGGGCGCAACCAGAAGGCGACTCGCATGACCGGGGTGGCACTGTCGCCTCAGACGCGCAGTCGCCACGAACTTACCGCTCGAGGGCTGCGTCGCGTGGACGTCTACGTCGAGGCGGCTGACCTCGAGACCATCGACAACCTCGCCGACCAGCGCGGGATACCACGCTCCGTTGTCGTCAAGAGGATCCTCGCCGATTACGCCCGCAATCCCGACCCGAACGTCCTCAGCGAGGAGGTCGAAACGAGGAAGACATAACGGAAAAGGCCCGGTGCGCTAACACCGGGCCTGATCACAACTCGCGCCCTTCACCGAAGGGCAGTCTGACACTTGCCGAAGGATAATCGAAGCTAGAGACACCCGACCCAGATACAATCTCCAGACGGTGAATCCAGTCAAGGTATAAGCGACTTGACGGTATTCCCATCCGGGTCGGGTGTCAACGGCGGCGATTCTCTCGACGGCGGAGCTATGCCC
>JAEZMP010000602.1 GCA_023442215.1 Pseudomonadota bacterium | reverse complement strand
GCTTGGTGCCGACATCCGCTGGATGGATCCGGCGGCGCTGAAGGCCCGATTCCCGTGGCTTGCGGTCGACGATCTCGCGGCTGGCACGTTCGGCGCGAGCGGCGAGGGCTGGTTCGATGGCTACGGGTTGATGCAGGCGTTCCGCCGCAAGGCCCGTGCCGCCGGGGTCGATTATCTCGCCGGCGAGGTGACGGGGCTGGTCCGGTCCGGCGGGCGCGTCACCCATGTCCGGCTCGCCGACGGCACCGAGGTCGTCTGCGGCGCGGTCGTGAACGCGGCGGGCGCCGGCGGGCCTGCGGTCGCCGCGATGGCGGGCCTCGATATTCCCGTCCACAACAAGAAGCGGATGATCTTCACCTTCCGCTGTGCCGAGGCGGTGGAAGGCTGCCCGCTGCTGATCGACACGACGGGCGTCTATGTGCGGCCGGAGGGCGACGGCTTCCTCTGCGGCGTGGTACCGCCGGAGGATCAGGATCCGGATTCAGACGACTTCGACGTCGATTTCAGCCTGTTCGAGGAGATTATCTGGCCGGCGCTCGCAACCCGCGTTCCCGCGTTCGAGCGCATCCGCACCGGCCGGGCCTGGGCCGGGCACTACGACATGAATCTGTTCGACCACAACGCCTTCGTCGGCCGCGCGCCGGGCCTGGCGAACTTCTATCTCGCCAACGGCTTCAGCGGCCACGGCCTGCAGCAGTCGCCGGCAGTCGGGCGCGGGCTTGCGGAACTCCTGGTCCACGGCGCCTATCGCAGCCTCGATCTCGGCGTGCTCGGCTTCGAGCGCCTGATCGAGGGCCGGCCCATCGTGGAGAAGAACGTGGTCTGAAGCCGGCTGTCCGGAACGCGCCGTTCCGAACGGAAAACGTTCAGGCGCCATGACATTCAGGCGCCATGAAATGCAGGCCATGACGTTCCGGCGCCATGACCGCGACATCTGCCGGACAGCGATCCGAAGAAGAGCGCTCCGCAGGTCTGCCTCGTCAGCCGGGTGCACGCATCCGGCCCTATGCCACCCGCCCGGCAGCCGTTGGCGCCGAGGAATACGGGCGTGGAAGAGGTACGGGCGTGCCGTTTGGCGGCGCATCCGCGACCGAAGCCGCCCCGACGCATATCGGGGCGTCGTGCGCTTTCAGCGCAGCTTCATCAGCAGGCTCATCAGCGTGCCGCGTTCGGTCGCCGTCAGCGGGGCCAGCGTCGCCTCGGTCACGTCCAGTGCGCGGCCGATATGGAGGTCCGCGAGGTTCTCGCCTTCCTCCGTCAGCGACACCAGGATGCGGCGTCCGTCGTTCGGGTCCGGCTCGGTCGCGACGATGCCGCGCTTGGTCAGGCGGTCGACCACGCCCTTCACCGTCGCGGCGTCCATCGCCGTCTGGCGGCCCAGCAGATTCTGTGAACAGGCACCGATTTCGTGCAGCTTGGAAATCACGGCCCACTGGGTCGGCGTGATCTCGGCGCCCATCTTTTCGGTGAACAGCGTTGTGTGACGCTGGAAAGCCTGCCGCAGAACAAACCCGACCTGGTCGTCAAGCAAATAGCGGCGACGCTTGCTCAGGGGCAGCGACGTTCGATTGGCGGTGATGTTCATGACGCTTCAGTGTTGAATATGATTCAACCGTCTCGACAGCCGTGATGCCGAACGCGGTGTGAAATCGATGCGTGCCCCTGAAGACATTTGCTAGCACACATCCGATGGCCCGTGAAAGCCATTGAACGTCATGTTTTGGCAAAGAAAGCAAAAATTGTCAGCTGATTAAAGCTCAACTTTAACCATCAGGTCAAAACTATAGACGGTTTTTTCATCTAACGAAAATTCGTTTCATGCCTCATGAGGGCCGGAGAGTGGTCGCGAATATTCCACACGCTGCGCGTGTATGGGGGCGAGTCGCAGCAGCGCGGTCGGCCGTGGCAGGCGCGTGGGATGCCGGCAGGTCGTGCCGGCATCCCGTGGCGAAGGCTTGAGGCGCGTTCAGCGTTCCGCCGCTCAGCGGGCCGCCGTCCAGCCCTTGTACTCGCCGACATTCTCCGACGTGATCAGCTTCGGCTCCATCAGCACGGTGGTCTCGGCCGGCTTCTTGCCCTGCAGGATCTCGTTGCCGATGGCGACGGCGCGCTGCGCCATCAGGTAGGGATCCTGGGAAGCGGAGGCCTTGATCAGCGAGTTGCCGGTCTTCAGCACCGCCTCGATGTCGGGCGCGCCGTCGACGGCGGTGATGATGAACTCCTTGCGGCCGAGCTGCTTGGCGGCGAGCTCGAAGCCGATGGCGGTCGGGTCGTTGATGGCGAACACGCCCTGGATGTCGGGGAAGCGGGTCAGCAGGCCCTGGCCGACCGCGAAGCCGCCGTCGCGCGAGCCCTTGGCGTCCTGGTTGGAGGACAGCACCTTGATGTCCGGGTGCTTGGCGAACACCGCCTCGCAGCCCTTCACGCGGTCGATGACCGACGACACCTGCGGGCCGTTGACGATGACCACGTTTCCTTTGCCGCTGATGTGGTCGACGATGTACTGGCAGGCGAGTTCGCCGGCCTGGATGTTGTTGGTCATCACCGTGTCGGCGGCGCCCTTGGCGGACACGTCGAACGCCGAGACGACGATGCCCGCGGCTTCGGCCTTCTTCACCGCCGGCTCGATGGCGACCGGATCGACGGCGTTGAGCAGGATCATGTCGACGCCGGCGGCGATGAAGTTGTCGATCTGCGTGAACTGCTTGTTGAGATCGTAGTCCGACGATACCGCCGTCACCTTGACGTCGGGATTGATCTCCTTGGCCTGCGCCTCGGCGCCCTTGATGATGGCGACGAAGAACGGATTGCCGAGCGAGCCGACCGAGATGCCGAGGGTCTTCAGTTCCTTCGCCTCGGCCCCGGCCATGCCGGCGAGGCTGGCCGAAAGCGCGGTGGCGACCGTCAGGGCGGCCGCGAATGCGGTTCCGAGCTTCTTCATGGGCGTATCCTCCGGTTTCGTTGTTCGTTTTGCTTCTCGTTGCCGTTCCGCCCCGGTTGCCGGCGGCGGGTCTTGTCGCCCTGCGCGGCTGCGGCCGCGCCGGGAATGGCCTGCGCGGCTGCGGGCCGCGCGGGAAGGGAGTCCGGCCACAGGTGCGCCCGCCGACGCCATGCTCCAGGCGGTAGCGGTCGAGCGCGACGGCGCCGATGATGACGAGGCCCTTGATGATGTACTGCCAGATGTCCGACACCCCGACGAGAATGAGGCCGTTGGACAGGACCGCGATGATGAGCGCGCCGATCAGCGTGCCCCAGATCGAGCCGATGCCGCCGGTGAACGAGGTGCCGCCGAGGATGACGGCGGCGATGGC
>JAEZMP010000504.1 GCA_023442215.1 Pseudomonadota bacterium | reverse complement strand
ATCCCGAAGCTCCCCGAGGGCTCGCCGTTCCAGGACTTCTTCGACCAGTTCATGGACCGCCAGGGCAAGGGCACCGACCGCCCGCAGCGCGTCCAGTCGCTCGGCTCCGGCTTCGTGATCGATCCGTCCGGCATCATCGTCACCAACAACCATGTGATCGACGGCGCCGACGAGATCACCGTCAACTTCTCGGACGGCTCCAAGCTCAAGGCCGAGGTGCTCGGCCGTGACAAGAAGACCGACCTCGCGGTGCTGAAGGTGAAGCCGACCAAGCCGCTCAAGGCGGTCGAGCTCGGCGATTCCAACAAGATCCGCGTCGGCGACTGGGTGATGGCCATCGGCAACCCGTTCGGCCTCGGCGGCACCGTCACGCTCGGCATCGTCTCGGCCCGCAACCGCAACATCAACGCGGGCCCCTACGACGACTTCATCCAGACCGACGCCGCCATCAACCGCGGCAACTCGGGCGGCCCGCTGTTCGACATGGACGGCAAGGTGATCGGCATCAACACCGCCATCATCTCGCCCTCGGGCGGCTCGATCGGCATCGGCTTCGCCATCCCGTCCTCGACCGCGACCCACGTCATCAACCAGCTCCGCCAGTTCGGCGAGACCCGGCGTGGCTGGATCGGCGTGCGCATCCAGGAGGTGACCGACGACATCGCCGAGGGCCTCGGCCTGCCGTCCGCCAAGGGCGCGCTGGTCGCCGGCGTGACCGACAACGGCCCGGCCGCCAAGGGCGGCATCGAGCCCGGCGACGTCATCATCACCTTCGACGGCCGCCCCGTGGCGAAGATGAGCGACCTGCCGCGCATGGTCGCCGACACCGAGGTCGGCAAGGCCGTCGACGTGGTCGTGATCCGCAAGGGCAAGGAAGAGACCCTGAAGGTCACGCTGGAGCGCCTCGACGAGAAGGCCGAGGCGGCGGCGGACCAGGAAGACGGCGGCGCGGAGACGGCGAAGCCCGTCACCGATCAGGTCGCCGGCCTGACGCTGTCGCCGATCACGCCGGAGCTGAAGGACAAGTTCAAGCTCGGCGATTCGGTGAAGGGCGTGCTCGTCACCGAAGTCGACCCGGCGAGCAACGCCGCCGAGAAGCGCATCCAGCCCGGCGACGTGATCGTCGAGGTGGCGCAGGAGCAGGTGTCGAGCCCGGCCGACGTCGTCGCCAAGTACGACAAGGCCAAGAAGGACGGCCGCAAGACCGTGCTTCTGCTGCTGTCGAACGCTTCGGGCGACCTGCGCTTCACCGCGATCCGCACCGACGACTGACCTGAAACGACGGCGCTCCGGCGGGACTCGCCGCCGGAGAGTTCCTTGCGCGGCCGGGCCTCCAAGCCCGGCCGTTGCTATTTCGGCCATTGCGCTATGTCCTGCCGGGCGGGGCTTTCCGCTTGCGAGCGGCGCAATGCAGCCGTGCGTCTGGAACCCGGCAGGCCGCGTCCAGCACGGCACCCAAGAACAGGACCAAGAACGGGACCCAACACAGCAGCGAGACAGCGCCCAAGACGGTGTCCAGGACGGCGCTCTGGCGCATCGCCGGTGTTTTCGGCCTTGCTCTCGCCGGCCTCCCCGTCGCAAATGCAGCCATCCCGAAGCCGCCGACCGAGGCGGCGGAACCGGACGGCAACGGTGAACACCCAATTCCTTCGTTTCGCGGTGGGCGGTGCGATCGGCTTCGTGGCCGATGCCGGCATGCTCTACCTGATGATCGCCCTCGGGCTCGGCTATTTCGGCGGGCGGCTGGTGTCGTTCGTATTCGCAGTCTGGGTGACCTGGCAATTCAACCGCCGCTTCACCTTCCGCGCCCGCACCGACATTCCGGTCTGGCGCGAGTTCCTGCACTATTTCGTGGCGATGATCGGTGGCGGCGCCGTCAACTATGCCGCCTACAGCGCGACGGTCGTGCTGCTGCCGCCGTCCAACCTGCTGCCGCTGATCGGCGTCGCGGTCGGGGCGATCGCCGGCATGGCGGTGAATTTCGCCACCGCCAAGTGGCTGGTCTTCAAGAGCTGACAGACGCGGCGATGGGACAGGCGGGAAAGCAGGGACGGCAGGCAGGCATGGCGGAAAGCCGCACGGCGCCGCCGTCGCGCCTCGCCCGCCTCGTCGCGGCGCTCGAACATCCCCGGGCGACGGTCTGGGCGTGCCTGCTGGTGCCGCTCGCAGCCGGGCTCGCCGCGCTCGCCCTCGGGCAGGACGCCAACTGGGACCTGCGCAACTACCACTGGTACAACGCCTTCGCGTTCTTCGAGGGCAAACTCGGCACCGATCTCGCGCCCGCGGGGCTGCAGACCTATTTCAACCCGCTGATCGACCTGCCGTATTACTGGGCGAACCGGCAGTTTCCGGCCCCCGTCGCCGGCTTCGTGTTCGGCGTCATCAACGGCCTCGACTTCGTGGTGCTGCTCGCCGTGGCGCGGGCCGTGCTGTCGGGACTGCCGGCGCCGCGCCGCAACCGGGTGGCGCTTCTGCTCGCGCTCGCCGGCGTGCTGACGCCGCAGTTCCTGTCGGAACTCGGCACCACCATGGGCGACGACACCACGGCGCTCGCCGTGCTCGGCGCGCTGGCCATGGTCGCCGCCGCCTGGCCGCGGCTGAAGGCCGATGCGGACGGCAGCTCCCTCGCCGGATCGGGCGCCGCGGCGGCGATCCTGCTGGCCGCGGGGGTTCTCTCGGGCGCGGCCACGGGGCTCAAGCTTACCAATGCCGTCTATGCGGTCGCGCTCTGCGCGACGTTCCTGATCGTGCCGGTCAGGCCGGTGGCGCGGCTGCGGTTCGCCTTCCTGTTCGGGATCGGCGTTCTCGCCGGCATCGCGCTGACCTCGGGCTGGTGGTTCCTGACGCTGTGGCGCCAGTTCGGCAATCCGCTCTATCCCCAGTTCAGCAGCCTGTTCCCGAGCCCGCTGACCGCCGACGTCGGCGTGGTCGACAATCTCTGGCGCCCGAACGGCGCGTTGGAGCGGCTGCTTTGGCCGTTCATCACCACGCTCGATCCGCGGCGCATCGGCCAGATCACCGTGCACCAGATCGTGTGGGCGGCGCTCTATGTGCTGTTCGTGTGGTGGGCGGCGTCTTCCGTTTTCCGCCGCCTCAAACCCTCCCAAGCTGAGCCGGTGCACCGCGACATAGCCCGGTCGGCGATGGGGCTCGACGGCCGCGAGGTGCTGGTGCTCGGCTTCGTCGGTATCGGCTACGTGGTCTGGATGCTGGTGTTCAGCATCGGGCGCTATCTGGTGCCGATCGAACTGCTGGCGCCGCTCGCCGTGTTCCTGCTGCTGCGGCGCGTGCTGCCGCCGGCGCGCGCCGACCGGGTGGCGGCCTGGGTGCTTGCGTTCAACGCGTTCGTGGTGCTCTGCGGCGG
>JAEZMP010000447.1 GCA_023442215.1 Pseudomonadota bacterium | reverse complement strand
TCCATGATCGTCTGTTTCACATATAATTCGCCGGCGAGCCCGGCCGCGGGCGAGTTCGTCTCGCGAAGAGGCCGGACCCGTGATACCGATTCGCAACGTGCGAGGAATCATCCCGATTCCCTCGATTGCTTGATTGTCGGAGCCTGGACGCGGCCATGAAGACCCCTGAGACCCGGATCGAGGAACTGGTCCCTCTCCTGGCAGGTGAATCCCGGCTCCTCGGTGTCGATCTTGGAACCAAGACCATCGGGCTTGCCCTTTCCGACGTCGGTCGTCGGATCGCCACTCCGATGGAAACCATCCGCCGCACCCGGTTCGCCGCCGATGCGGACCTGCTGCTCGACAACATCGACGAGCACGGCATCGCCGCAATGCTGATCGGCCTGCCCCTGAACATGGACGGGTCGGAAGGGCCGCGTGCCCAATCGACGCGGGCCTTCGTCCGCAATCTCGCGCAATTGACCGACGTTCCCGTCGTCTACTGGGACGAGCGGCTTTCCACGGTCGCCGTCACCCGCACGCTTCTCGAGGCGGACGCTTCAAGAGCGCGCCGCGCCGACGTCGTCGACAAGATGGCTGCCGCCTATCTGCTGCAGGGCGCGCTCGACCGGCTGAGCGCCCTTGCCACCGACGAAGGCGAGTGAGGATCGGCGGCTTGGCCCCGGTCCCGACGCCACGGACGGAATGAACGATGTTCGGCCTCGAAGACGCCCTTGCCGTGCTCGTCGTGGCGCTCGCGCTCGACGGCTTCATCGGCGATCCGCCGTGGCTCTGGCGCCGCCTGCCGCATCCGGTCGCGCTGTTCGGCCGGCTGATCGGCCTGCTCGACCGTCGCCTGAACGACCCGGCCCGGCCGGAGACCACCCGGCGCGCCCGCGGGTTCGCCGCGGTTGCTGTGATTGCCGGCGTGCCGGCGATGATCGCCGCCGCCGTGCAGGGGGCGCTGCTGTTGTTGCCGTGGCCGCTCGGCCCGCTGGCCGTGGCCGCCGTCGCCGCGGTGTTTCTCGCCCAGCGCTCGCTCTATGACCATGTCGCCGCCGTCGCCGATGCCCTCGCCGGCGAGGGGTTGGAGGCCGCCCGCGTCGCGGTCTCCCATGTCGTCGGGCGGGACCCGGCAGCGCTCGACGAAACCGGCATCGCCAGAGCGGCGATCGAGACGACGGCCGAGAGCTTCTGCGACGGCATCGTCGCTCCGGCCTTCTGGTTCGCCCTGTTAGGGCTGCCCGGCATCGTCGCCTACAAGGCCATCAACACGGCCGATTCCATGATCGGCCACAAGACGCAGCGCCATGCCGCATTCGGCTTCGCCGCCGCGCGGCTCGACGATGTCGTCAACCTCATCCCGGCCCGCATAGCCGGCGCGCTGATCGTGCTCGTGAGCCCGCTGACCGGGGCTTCGCCGCCCGCGGTCGCGCGCACCATGCTGCGGGACGCGCCGCACCATCCCTCGCCGAATGCCGGCTGGCCGGAGGCCGCGATGGCCTCCGCCCTGGGCGTCGCCGTGCTCGGCCCGACCGTCTATGACGGCGAGGTCTACCCGAAGCCGTGGCTCAATGCCGCCGGGCGCCGCACGATGACCGCCGCCGACATCCGGCGCGGGCTCGACCTGCTGGTCGCGGCCTGCCTGCTGCAGGCCCTCGTCCTCGTCGCGCTGTCGTGGCTGTGAACGGAACCTCCTGAAGACCTCACCCGGCAGACGGCCGGACCAGATCTTCGGCCGGAGCGAACACCCGCAGCCGGTGCCCGTCCGGATCGCTCGCAACGAAGGTGCGGCCGAAATCCTTCTCGACGGGCTCCATCAGGATCGTGACGCCCCTCGCCGTCCAGTCTGCGAACGTGGCGTCGACGGCCTCGCGGTCGTCGACACGGATGCCGATCTCGACGCTGCCGTTGACCGGGGCCGAGGCCGGTTCGACGCCCTCGCGCGCCCAAAGCCCCAGCTTCAGCCCGGTTTCCAGAACGAACAGGACGAAGGTCGGTGCCGATTCCACCGGCGCGCAGCGCAGGAGATCGCCGTAGAACCGGCCGCTTTCGAGCGGGTTGGCGACATGCAGCAGAAGATAGGTCGGGTGGGTCATCGTCCGGCTCCCTTGTGTTGGACGGACGGAGACTGAACCGAACCCCTGTCAGTTTATGGCAGCATCATATCAGGCAGGCGGCGTTCCGTTCGCCGGGCCGGCCTTCCGAACGCCGCTCGCATGATCGGCGCGCCACCGCTTGAGCAGCGCCGCGCGGCGTTTCGGATAGCGGCCATCCAGCACCGTGAGGCTGGCCATGCGGTCCGTGCGGAAATGGCGGATGTCGTTGCGGAGCTCGCACCAGCCGACCACAACGCGCACGGCATCGAAGAAGCCGAGCGCGAACGGCCAGATGACGCGGCGCGTGGTTTCCCCGCTGCCGTCGAGATAGACGATGTCGAGCTTGCGCTCCGCCCGGATGGCTTTGCGGATGACGGCGAGATCGACCACGCCGGCTTTCGCCGCCGGTGCAGGCCCCACGAGAAGCGCGCTGGCATCGAGCGCCTCTCTCAGATCCGCCGGCAGCACCGCAGCGATCTTCGCCAGCGCGCTTTCGGCGGCGGAACCGAGCCGCTCGTCGGCCCGGCTCGCGACCCAGCGCGAGCCGAGCACGAGCGCCTCGATCTCATCCTCCGCAAACATCAAGGGCGGCAGCATGAAGCCCGGCTTGAGCACGTAGCCGACGCCGGGCTCGCCCGCGATCTCGGCGCCCTGGGCCTGGAGGCTGGCGATATCGCGATAAAGCGTGCGCAGGCTGACGCCCGTCTCCTCCGCAAGCCGCCGGCCGCTGACCGGCCGGCGATGGCGGCGCAGAACCTGGAGAAGATCGAGCAGACGTTCGGATCGCGACACCGGTGTTCCCCTGCCGGAGGCCCGTCAGGGCGAGCGTGGCGGCCGGTCCGCCGCGACGGCAAGCAAGGCCTCGATATCGAGATGCTGTTCCAGATGGGTGGCGAGGCCGTCGAGCGCCGCCTCGACACCGGCCTCGTAACCGGCGGTGGAGGCCGCGCCGAGCCCGGCGAGAAAACGGCGCCGGAAGCCGTCCGACGCGAACAGCCCATGCACGTAGGTGCCGGCGACGAGGCCATCGGCCGAACGCGCACCGTCCGTCCGCCCGCCGAGATCGATCAGCGGCCGGGCACGGTCCGGCCCCTCGGTGCGCCCGAGGTGGATCTCGTATCCCGCAATCGTCTCGCCGGATGCGATGTCGCGCGCGGAAACGGGCCGCGTCACCTTGTCGCCGGAAAGCACGGTCTCGACCTCGAGCAGTCCGAGCCCCGCCGCCGTGCCGGCCGTCCCTTCGACGCCATCCGGATCCGCGATGGTCCTTCCGAGCATCTGGTAGCCGCCGCACAGGCCGAGCACCCGACCGCCGCGCCGCACATGGGCCCGGATATCGATGTCCCAGCCCTGGGCGCGGAGCACGGCGAGATCGGCGATGGTCGCCTTCGAGCCCGGCAGCACGACGAGATCGGCATCGCCCGGCAACGCCTCGCCGGCCTTCAGGAATCGCACCTGAACCTGCGGCTCTGCGGCAAGCGGGTCGAGATCGTCGAAATTCGCCATCCGCGGCAGCCGCAGAACGACCACCTTCAGCGCCCGCCCGGAGCCGTGAGGCGAAGGCACGCCCGCGGCGCGCTCCAGCGAAAGCGCATCCTCGGCCGGCAGCGCGGCAGCGGCGGCGAACCAGGGAACGAGCCCGAGCGGCCGCCAGCCCGTGCGCGCCTCGATCGCGGCCATCCCGCTCGCAAACAGCGACGGGTCCCCGCGGAAGCGGTTGACGAGGAAGCCGCGGATCAAGGCCGCATCGGCCTCCGGCACCACGGCCCGGGTGCCGACGAGGCTCGCGATCACCCCGCCGCGGTCGATGTCGCCGACCATCACGACGGGCACGCCGGCGGCATGGGCGAAGCCCATGTTGGCAATGTCGCCGCCGCGCAGATTGATCTCGGCCGGACTTCCCGCGCCTTCCACCAGCACGAGGTCGGCCTCCGCCTCGATGCGCGCGAAGCTGTCGAGCACGGCCGGCATCAGCGCCGGCTTCAGGGCCTGATAGCCGGCGGCGCCGATGCTTTCCCGGCGCACGCCCTGCACCACCACCTGGGCGCCACGCTCGCTCTCCGGCTTCAACAGCACCGGGTTCATATGCACGCTCGCCGGGGCGAAGGCGGCGCGGGCCTGCAGCGCCTGCGCGCGGCCGATCTCGCCGCCGTCGGTCGTCACCGCGGCGTTGTTGGACATGTTCTGCGGCTTGAACGGCCGCACGGTCAGGCCACGGCGGGCGAAAAGCCGACAAAGCCCGGCCACGATGAGCGACTTGCCGACATCGGAGCCGGTCCCCTGGAACATCAGCGCCGGCACACGGCCTCTTACGGCGTCGCCGCTCACCACGCGATCTCCACGTCGGGGGCGGGCTTGAGGCGCAGCGGACGCCCCGCCGCGACGAACACCACGTCGCTCGCCACCTCGGCGACCAGCCGGTTCAGCCGCCCCTGGGCATCGCGGAATGCGCGGCCGAGCGGCGTCTCCGGCACGAGGCCGAGCCCGACCTCGTTGGAGACGGCGATCAGCGGCCCGGCTGCCGAAACCATGGCGGCGACGACATCGTCGATGGCCGCTTCCACCGGCCGGCCGGCGAGCATGACGTTGGAGAGCCAGAGCGTCAGGCAATCGACAAGCACCACCGCGCCCGAGCCGGTCTCGCTCCGGACCGTCTCGGCGAGCTCCAGCGGCGCATCGACCGTGCACCAGTCCTCGCCGCGGTCGGCGCGGTGGCGGGCGATCCGGGCTTCCATCTCCGCATCGAACGCCTCGGCGGTGGCGATATAGGTGCGCGCAAGCCCGCTCGCCCTCGCCAGCCGTTCCGCGAATGCACTCTTGCCCGAGCGTGCCCCGCCAAGCACCAGAACGAGGGCCGGCGGCTTTCCGTCCATTCCCTTAAAGTCCGTGCCCGCAGCGCTCTCGATGCCGCCTTCTTCCTGCCTCACGCGGCTTTCCCCCTGCCCGGCCAAGCCCGCCCCTTCAGGGGCGCGAACCCTACCTTTGCCCCGGCAAGGGCTTTCGCGACAAGCCTGTGAACAACTCGACGAAACGATTCAATCTCGCCGAAGGGGCTTGGCAAGCCGGAACGACCCCGTTATATGCAACGCCGAGCCGGTCAGCCGGCTCTACTCCCCGGTAGCTCAGTCGGTAGAGCAAGCGGCTGTTAACCGCTGGGTCGCTGGTTCGAGTCCGGCCCGGGGAGCCATTTTCTTAACGAAACCGCAGACGCTTGGCGTCGCCGTTTCAGCCAACCCTTCGGCCCGTCTGTGGATGCCTTAAAAGGCATGATCCGCGGGGCCGTCGGGAAGGCAAGCCAGGCAGCTGGCGATCCGCCCCGACGCGCACCCTCTTTGTTGTCCGGTTGATCTCGCCGCTTTGCCCCGTGCCGGGCCACGCATGCCGGCAGGATAGCAGCCGTCATGCGCGTGGCCCCTGCCCTGTTGCGCAAGACGATCTGTTCCGGAGCGCCGTGTCAAAGCGCCCGTCGCGCACAGGGCAGCCTGATGACCGCGGACATATCTCCGTCTAAAACGGCTGCGGCTCGCTTCACCGCCCCGTCAGCGGCAAGGCGGCTGCCCGCCCCCCGGCGAAACGGCGCCGGACACGCACGCAACACGCATCCGGTAAGCGACCTTGGATAAGAGCAATCCTGCGATCGGCGGCTACATCGCGCCGCTGGACGGACTGAGAGCGGTCGCGATCCTCGCTGTCCTGCTCTTTCACGTCGAAAGCCCGTTCTTCAAGGGCGGCTTCGTCGGCGTGGACGTGTTCTTCGTCATTTCCGGCTTCATCATCACGAAAGGCATCGCGGCGGAACTCGATCGGGGCCAGTTCTCATATCGCGGCTTTCTCGCGCGCCGCCTCACCCGGCTCGTACCGGCCCTTCTGGCGACCATCGCAGCCAGCGCCGCCGCGGGCTACGTCCTGCTGACGCCGCGCCAGCTGGTCGAGTTCGGCAACTCCGCGCTCGCGGCGGCCTTCTCCGTCTCCAACATCTTCTTCTATTTCCACACCGGGTATTTCGACGGCAATTCGGCCCTGAAGCCGCTGCTGCACACATGGTCGCTCGGGGTGGAGGAGCAATTCTACCTCGTGTGGCCGCTCATCGCGATTCTGGCCTACCGCCTCGCGAAGCTGCGCGGCCTCATCGGCGCGATGGCGGCGCTCGGTGTGGTTTCGCTGATCGCGGCCATTGCGGCCGAACCGCGCGCGCCGGAGGCGGTGTTCTATCTGACGCCGTTCCGGGTGTTTCAGTTCAGCCTCGGCGCAGTCGTCGGCGCGACGGGCTGGCGGCTGTCGGGCACCCGCGCCGCGGCGGCGACGGTTGTCGGGTTCGCAGCGATCCTCCTCGTATCGATGCGGGCGCCCGGGGCCGGCTCCGTAGCGCTCGACATGCTGCTGCCATGTGCCGGGGCCGCGCTGTTTCTCCTTGGAATGTCCTCGCCGGTGGCACGGCTTGGCTTCGGGAACGCGGTCGCAACCGCCATCGGCCGGCGCGCCTATTCCGTCTATCTCGTTCACTGGCCGCTCATCGTGTTCGCCCGCCCGGTGTGGACGAAGCAGCCGGAGTGGATCGCGGTGCCCGCGCTGATCGCCGCCAGCTTCGCGCTCGGCGAGATCCTGCACCGCGTGGTCGAGGAGCGCTTCCGGTTCCACGGCGCCGTGCCGTCGCCGGCACGGAAACGGCGGCTTCTTGGTGTCGGCGCCGCGCAGGCGGTTGTGGTCGCGGTCTGCGTGATCTTCCCACTGTCCGGCGGCCTGCCGTTCCGCTTCGACGAGAACGTGGTCGCCCTCGTCGAGGCCACACAGCTCGAGCGCGCCGAGATCGCCAAGACATCCGACTATGGCCGTTGCATCCTCAATACCGGCATTCCCCTCGCCAGCTTCGACCCCGCCTATTGCGTCGCCGTCGATCCGGCAAAGCCGACCATTGCCGTGCTCGGCGACAGCTTCGGCATCGACACCGTGACCGGCCTTCGCGACCGGTTCGGAAGCCGATACCATTTCGCCAATGCGAGCTACGCGAGCTGCCCTCCGTTCCAGCCCGGGCCGTTCAAGGCCGGGCCGCCCGACTGCGAGCCGTTCAACCGCCTGCGCCTCGATCTCGTCGCGAAAAGCGGCATCCGCACGGTGCTGCTCACCGGGAACTGGACCCCCGGGCAGGACGTGCCGCTCGCCGAGACCGTCGCGGGCCTCAGGCAGAAGGGGCTCACGGTCTATGTCGTCGGTGTCAGGGCGGCGTTCGACAGGAACGTGCCCGATCTCCTCGTCGAACTCGGCAACGTCGGAACGGCAAACGATACGCTCCGCGAGCACCTGCTGCCGAACCGGGCGGCGTTCGACCAGACGATGAAAGCCGCCGTGGAAAAGGCGGGCGGCATCTATCTGCCCGTCCTCACTGCGCAATGCGGGCTGACCTGCCCAGCGATCGCGCCGGGCGGCGAACTCGCCTATATCGATACGATGCATCTGTCACGAGCGGGCATGGCGCTGCTCGCCGACACCATCGTGGAGCGAACCGGGGGCGGCTTCCGGATTCCGCCGTCGACGCCGTCGACGCCGTCGCGCTAGAGCATATCCCGTTCGGATTGAACCGATCTGAACGACAAGGATATGCTCAAGCCTTTGAATCTGGAGCTATTTCTTGCCGATCTGATGAGTCCATCAGATCGGAAAGCGCTCTAGACTCGCCCCTATCCAGTGGGGCGGTTCTCCGATGCGGGGCCGCAGGCGCGCGCGAACGCGCCTGGAGGGCAACCGACGTGGCGGCGGAAAGCCGTGCTGAAGGCACTGGCCGATTCGTAGCCGATCTCGTCCGCCAGCCGGTCGAGAGGCGTCCCGCCCCGCGCGAGACTGTCCTTTGCGAGCGCAATCCGCCAGTTCGACAGGTATTCAATCGGACCACAACCCACGATGCCGGCGAAGCGCGCCGCGAATGCCGAGCGCGACATCCCGGCCATGCGCGCGAGGCTTGCGACCGTCCATCGGGCGCGAACATCGGCGTGTATCGCCCGCAGCGCCTTGGCAACGGCGGCGTCGTGCATGCCGCCGAGCAGACCGGCACGGATGCCCGGCTTGGGTGATCCCTGGCGAAGCGCCTCGATCAGCATCACCTCCATGAGCCGCTGCAGGATCATCTCGCCACCCGGCCGCTCCTCGGCCGCCGTCTCATCCATGATCAGGCTGATCACGCGCGACAAACCGGTCGTATCGGACTCCGCAGCGCGGATGTGGATCATCTCCGGCAGCAGCGATTGCATCAGAGCGGCGTTGGCGCGCTCGATCTCGAAGCCACCACCGAGCATCCTGAAATCGGGCGGGCCATCTGGATCGCCGTGGCGCACAGGGCGAGGCGACGGCTCCGAAGCAACACATGCCACCCCGACCCGGCTCGACATTTCGAAGGCGGGCGTCGCCGGCAGCAATACAAAATCGCCCCGCTCGAGCCGCACGGGCGCCCGGCCCTCGAGCGCAAGCCAGCACCCGCCGTCGAGAACGATTGCGAAGCCGGGCCTGCCATAGGCAGGATAACGCACGCCCCAGTCTCCCCGGCCGGAGATCGGCTTGGAGACGGCCGCGTGAGGGCTCAGCACGGCGATCACGGCACTGAGCGGATCCATTCTGGACGATCCATAAACAAAGGAAGACGATCAATTATAGCTCGTCCGGAAGGCCTGTCTATGTTGGCCCGACAACATGGAGGCTAACGTGACCAAGACCATTCTCATCACCGGCACCTCGTCGGGCTACGGCAAGGCCGCAGCGGACCTGTTCCTCTCGCGCGGCTGGAATGTGGTCGCAACCATGCGCCGACCCGATCCGAACGTGTTCGACCGCGACACGCCGCGCCTGAAGGTCCTGCCGCTGGATGTCACCGACGGTGCCAGCATCGCGACGGCGATTGACGAGGGCGTCGCCGCGTTCGGGACCATCGACGTCCTCGTGAACAATGCCGGCATCGGACTCGCCTCGGCATTTGAGGCGACACCGGATGCGACCGTGCGCGAGATCTTCGAGACCAACACCTTCGGCGTCTTTGCCACTTGCCGTGCGATCATTCCGGTGATGCGGCGACAGGGGCATGGCGTGATCGTCAACGTGACGTCGAGCGCGACCATCGGGCCGATGCCGCTCGTCGCCGTCTACACCGCCAGCAAGTCCGCGGTGGAAGGCTTCACCGAATCGCTTTCCTATGAACTCCATCCGTTCGGCATCGCAGCGCGGCTGGTCGAGCCCGGCTACGGACCGACGACCAACTTCACCGCCAACGGGGGCGCACGCATGGCGGGGCTGATTCCTGCGGATTACGGCGCCTTTGCACAGGCCTGCTTCGGCAAGATGGCGCGCTATCCGACGCCGTACTGCACCGAGGCCGAAGTTGCGGACGCGATCTTCGCCGCTGCCTGCGATGACAGTCGCAGGGTGCGCTTTCCCGCGGGCGCCGACACCAGGATGCTGGCCGACTTGCGCTGGTCCACGTCCGAGGACCACTATATCGCTCGGATGCGCGAGCTGTTCGATCCGGCGAGTGCGCAGTAGACAACAAAGATCGAGCCAACCTCAGGGATCAGCCGATGCGGGACCGTACGTTCTCCGCCTTCCTGTTCGATATGGACGGCACCATCCTCGACAGCATCGCCGTGGCGAACCGAGTGTGGTCGCAGTGGGCGGAGGGGCACGGCCTCGACCCGGCCGAGATCCTGAAGGTCATGCACGGCGTGCAGGCGGTGGCGACCATCCGCCGGTTCGCTCCGGCCGGCATCGATGCCGTTCACGAGGCGGCGCTGATCACGGAGGCCGAGATCGACGAGGTCGACGGCATCGTGGAGATCGCAGGCGCCAAGCGCTTCCTGGAGGAGCTGCCGCCGGACCGCTGGGCCGTTGTCACGTCGGCGCCCCGGCGCCTGGCGATCCGCCGCCTTGAGGCCGCAGGCCTGCCGATCCCCGCCGTGCTGGTCACCGCCGACGATGTGACGAACGGCAAGCCGGCGCCCGATTGCTTCATCGTCGCGGCGAAAGCACTCGGCGTCGCGGTGTCGGACTGCCTCGTCTGGGAAGATGCGCCGGCGGGAATAGCCGCGGCGGAAGCGGCCGGCGCGTCGGTGATGGTCGTCGGTGCGACGCATCATCACGAGATGCAGACCCCGCATCCCGTCATCCGCAGCTACCACCGGCTGGGACTGGAGGCGGATGCGGACGGCAGGCTGCGGCTGGTCGAAATCGACGAGACCGCAGCTTGAACCGGAACGCAGCGCCGCAGTTGGCCCTTCTCCCCACGCGCGACATTTTTGCCGAGGACGATAGGGGTCTGCCGGCCTGAGATCGCTCTTGCGCAGATGGCGGCGGCGGCAGCGAGGACGGAACGGTGATAACAATCCCCTTCGAAGCCGGGCGGTTTCACTCGACAGCCGAATATTACGAGCGGTTCCGCGTTCCCTATCCCGACGCTCTGATCGAGCGCGTGGCCGAGCGCACCGGATTGACGCCGGGGGGCCGGCTCATCGATCTCGGCTGCGGCCCGGGTCAGCTCGCCATCGCGTTCGCGCGGCTCGCCGGCGTCTTGCCGACCGGAATCGATCCTGAGCCGGAAATGCTCGAGGCTGCCCGGCGCGCCGCCGACCTGGCCGGCGTCGATATCCGGCTGGTGCAGGGCTCGTCCTACGATCTCGCTCCGCACCTCGGACCCGCCCGGCTCGTCGCGATGGGACGCTCGTTCCACTGGATGGACCGGGCGGACACGCTTCTGCGGCTCGACGCCATCCTTGAACCCGGCGGCGCCGTCGCACTGTTCGACGACAGAAGCATCGCCGCCGCGCCGGACTGGAGGTCGGTTCTCGACACGCTCTCGCAGGTTTATTCGCCCGCGCGCAACGAAAGCCGCACCCTGAGGCGTGGCCCGGACTGGGTGCCGCACGAATCCGTGCTGCTCGCCTCCCCCTTTCCCGTTCTTGAACGGATCAGCCGCGTCTGCATCCGCAGGCTTTCGGCCGATGATATCGTCGGCCGCGCGTTCTCGATGTCCGTGACGTCGCGCCAGAACCTCGGACAGGCGGCGGCAGCGTTCGAGGCGGCGCTGCGGAAGGATCTGCGGGCGCTGTCGCCGGACGACAGCTTCGAGGAAACCGTCGAGGTGCGCGCGCTGATCGCGTTCCGGTCCTGAGCGGACCGGCGCGGCGAATGCCCCTCGCCCAAGGG
>JAEZMP010000445.1 GCA_023442215.1 Pseudomonadota bacterium | reverse complement strand
GGTGCGGGGGACCATTCCGTTGACGAAAGTGATGACGAAGGACGCCGCCGGCACGCCGCCAGCCAAGGCCGGCGAGCGCGAGCGCGGCATCGACCGCGTGCTGCAGCTGTTCGAATTTCTGCACCATCACCGCCAGCCGATCCGCATCGGCGCGCTCGCGAAGGGCCTGAACGCGCCCCGTTCCACCATCTACAATCTGGTGAACGCGCTGGTGGACGGCGGGCTACTGGAGATCGTCGACGACGAGGGCCGCGTGTTCTTCGGCAAGACGATCTATCTCTACGGCTCGCACTACATGCGGGAGAACGAGTTGGTGCGCCGCGGACGCGAGGCGGTCGACCGCCTGTCGCGCGAGACCGGGGAGACGGCCGAGCTCTGCATGCTGCAGAACGGGCGCTACACCATCATCCACATGTGCCAGGGCGACCGGACGTTCCGCATCAGCTCGGCGATCGGGCTGCAGATTCCGATTCCCTGGACGGCGTCGGGCCGCCTGCTGCTGGCCCATCTCGACGCCGAGGAGATCCGCACGCTGATCCGCGATGAGGACCGCGTGCTGCCGGACGGCCGCGAGGTGGAGACCGAGGAGTTCCTGTCCTCCGTCGCCGAGGCGCGTCGCAACGGCTACTGCACCACGGTCGGGCTGATCGACGCCTTCACCATGTGCATCGCGGCGCCGATCTACGGCGCGAGCGGAAAGGTGGAGGCGACCATCTGCTTCGTGGTGCCGAAGGAGACGCCCGAGGCGCGCACGAAGGAACTCATCGCGCTGCTGCTCCAGACCGGACAGGCGCTCTCCGTCCGGCCGGAGTGAAAGCGCGGCCGGTTGCCGGCCGCGCGGGTCGGGAGGAGGCCGGCGGCCTCGTCACGCCGGCGTGGGCGCATCCTCACGCAACAGGCCTTCGTGCTTCAGCTGCTGCCAGAACGCCGGCGGAATCGGGTGGCTGAACCAGGCGAGGTTCTGTTCCAGTTGCTCGGTCGTGCGCGTGCCAGCGACGAAGCAGGGCACCGCGGGATGAGCGACGACGAACTGGAGCGCCGCGGCGGCCAGCGGAACGCCGTGCTCGCGGCACACCGCCTCGATCTTCGCGACCTTGTCGAGGATCGGCTGCGGCGCGGGAGCATAGTTGTACTTCGCGCCGGGCCGCGCGCCGGTCGCCAGGATGCCGGAATTGAAGCCGCCGCCGACAGCGACCGCGGCACCGCGCTCGACGCAGAGCGGCAGGAAGCGGTCGAGCGCGTCCTGTTCGAGCAGGGTGTAGCGGCCGGCGAGCAGGAAGCAGTCGAAATCGCGCTGCTTCAGCGCCTCGTAACAGACTTCCCACTCATTGACGCCGACGCCGATCGCCTTGACGACGCCCTGGCTGCGCAGGGATTCGAGCGCTCGCCAAGACCCGTCCATCGCCTGCCGGAAGACGTCCGGCTGGTCGGCACCGCGGGTGAAGACGTCGATGTCGTGGATGTAGCAGATGTCGATCCGTTCCAGCCCGAGGCGCTGCAGCGAATCCTCGAAGGCGCGCATCGTGCCGTCGTAGCTGTAGTCGAACACGAGGTTGAAAGGCGCGGCATCCGCCCACGGCGCGAAATCGATGCTGGCGCGCGGGGCCGGCGCGAGCCGGCGGCCGACCTTGGTGGAGAGCACGAACGAATCGCGCTCCTTCCAGCGCAGGCTGTAGCCGGTGCGGTATTCGGCGAGCCCATGGCCGTACATCGGCGCGGTGTCGTAGTGGCGGACGCCGGCCTCCCAGGCCGCGTCGAACATCGCCTCGGATTCGCGCTCCGGCACGGGGCGGAAGATGTTGCCGACGGGCGCGGTGCCGAAGGCGAAGGCCGTCACCGGCAATCCGCTGCGGCCGAACGGCCGGCGTTCATCAGGCTTCATGGTTTCTCTCCCGGATCTCTTGACGATCTTGTTGTGTCAGGCGGAGCGGCCTCTCGGGCCGCCCTCGGAAATGCGCGCCCAAGGGTGGGGACGGAAAGGCGGGAATGGACCCGCTCAGTCCCACTCAGGCGCCCAGGGCACCAGCGAGCGGTCGACGATGCGGTAGCCCGTCGCCTGCAGGCGGTCGATCGCGGCCATGTCGATCGACGACAGCGTGAAGTCCATCACGTCGAAATTGGCGGCGATGTTGCCGGGCCTGGTCGACATCGTGTTGAGGCTGACGCCCTTCTGCAGAATCCAGCGCAGCACCACCTGCGCCGCCGTCTTGCCGTAGGCCGCGCCGATCTCGCCGAACAGCGGATACTTGAACACCTCGCCGCGCGCGACCGAGCAATAGGACGAGAGCGGAATGCCGGTCTCCGCCGCCGCCGCGAGGAGGACGCTCTGGTCGAGAAGGGGATGGAACTCCACCTGATTGGTCACGATCGGCGCCGACACGGCGTCGCGCGCCTCGCGCATCTGGCGGGCAGTGAAATTGGAGACGCCGATCTCCCGCGTCAGTCCCGCCTCGCGGGCGCGTTCGAGAAGCCGGACCGAGGGCACCACGCCGTCAAGCGCGGGCCAGTGCAGCAGGAGAACGTCGGCCTGGTCGACGCGCAGCGCCTTCAGGCTTTCCTCCACCGAGGGCAGGAAGCGCGCCTCGTCGAAATTGTCCGGATGCACCTTTGTGGTGATCAGGAGCGCGTCGCGCGGAATCGGACCGGCGGCGAGCGCCCCGCCGACATCCGCCTCGTTCTCGTACATCTGCGCGGTGTCGAACGCGCGATAGCCCGTCTCGAGCGCCGCGGCGACCGCCTCGGCGAGCACCGCCCCCGTGAGGGGATAGGTGCCGAACCCGCGCTCGAAGCTGTTGCGGAAATAGATGCCCACTGCCGTCCTCCTCCCGCCTCGCCGGACGTGTCCGGCCGGCCCTGCCAGTCCCCGGATCTTCGCTCCAGCCGGGGTTAAGGCGCACGCTAATCGACTATATGGTTAGTTACAAGTCGCTCGTTCCGGCAGAAAAAATGCCTTTTCTGTCAAGGCGATTTGACCAGATGGCCCCGACACGATCAATCCCTGTCCGCCAATTTTCACGAACGCCACTTGCCAAGGCGAAGAGCCGACGATATTAGGTAACTGGTTAGTTGATAACGTGACGACTTCCGCCAAGGAAGCGCCAGGAAACGCAAGGGTCCGCGCACACGCGCCGGGACCGGGGAGGAGGGTGCATGTCGTTCATCAAGACCTTCATCGAGCAGGAGAAGCTGCGTCGGCGCGACTTTCTGCTGGCGTCGGCCTTCGGCCTCGGCGCCGTGGCAGCCGGCCCGATGCTCGGGGGCGGTCGCGCGCTTGCCGCCTCCGATCCGACGCTCGCGTGGAGCTATCGCGACCGCACCAATCCCTACTGGAATTCGATCGCCTCCGGCGGCGAGGCGTTCGTGGAAAGCCTCGGCAAGCCGAAGAGCGACCTCGTGCACCTGATCAACGAGGGCTCGAGCGAGAAGTCGCTCGCCGACATCAAGGCCCTCGTGTCCAAGACCGGCGGCAACTGCGCCATCGCCTGCGACCCGAACGACTCGCCCAACTGCCGCCCGGTGGTGGAAGCGGTGAAGGCCGGCAACGGCCACATCTTCACCATCTGGAACAAGACCGACGACCTGCACCCCTGGGACATCGGCAACAGCTGGGTCGGCCACATGTCTTGGTCCGATCTCGAACCCGCCGAGGAGACCGCCACCATCCTGTTCAAGGCGATGGGCGGCAAGGGCGCCATCGTCGGGCTCGGCGGCATCGCGGCCAACATTCCGGCCATCGAGCGCCACCAGGGCATGATGAACGCCCTGAAGAAGTTCCCCGACATCAAGCTGCTCGACTATCAGGCCGCGGACTGGAACACGACCCGCGCCAACGAGATCATGTCGAGCTATCTCACGACCTACGGCGACGAGATCACCGGCGTGTTCTGCGCCAACGACACCATGGCGTTCGGCGCCATCGAGGCGCTGCGCGCCGAGGGCCTCGCCGGCAAGATTCCCGTGGTCGCCTATGACGGCGCAGCCCAGGCGATCGATTATCTCCTCAGCGGCGACCTGCTCGCCACCGTCTACACCAATCCCTACTGGGGCGGCGGAATCGCGCTCTCGCTCGCCTATTACGCGGCGATCGGCGCCTTCGACCCGAGCAAGGAACCGCACAGCCACCGCGAGTTCTACGGGCCGACGATCCTCGTCACGCCCAAGGACGCGCTCGCCTTCCGCGCCCAGTACATCGAGTCCAATCCGAAATATGACTGGAAGGACTTCTTCGGGCCGACCAAGGGCGAGATCAAGTACAACCGCTACTGATCCAGCCGAAGGCGGGCGGGGAAGGCGGACGGACGGAACGTGCCGGTGGCCACGGCCTGCGCAGCGATGCGTTCCTGGTTGGCCACGGCCTGCCCGCCTTCCGGCTCCCCGACAAGCAAAAGCGACAACCCGCACAAGCAACAACCCGGCAGCCCGGCCAGCAAGGCCCGGCCTGCCCAACGGAGCCGGGTGCAGGCGCGCGATCCGGGCGGGCCCGCACAGGCCGGGGAAACAGCCGTGGCGTTCATTCTCACCGAAAGACGTCCGCTCGCCGGACCGAACCTGCGAAAATGGGCGCCGCTGCTGGTGCTCGTGGCGATCTGCATCGTCTTCACGCTGATCAACCCGAACTTCATGTCCGTGCGCAACGTCGCGCGCATCGGCATCATCGCCGCGCCATCGCTGCTGATCGCCATCGGCGTGAGCTTCATCATCATCATGGGGTCCATCGACCTGTCGATGGAAGGCACGGTGGCGTTCTGCGCGGTGGTGTTTGCCACCGCCTTTCTCGCCCTCGGCGGCACGCTCGCCACCGGATGGGCCGCGATCCCGCTCGCGCTCGCCGTCGGCACGCTGGTCGGCCTCGTCAACGGCCTCATCCACGTGAAGCTGAAAATCCCGTCGTTCATGGCGAGCCTCAGCATCGGCTTCGTCGGGCTCGGGGCGACCTACATCCTCTCCGGGGGCTATCGCATCACCGTTCAGGATCCGACATTCCGCTCGCTCCTGACCGTGCGCGTGCTCGAAATGCCGCTGATGGTCTATGTGGCGCTCGCCGGGCTCGCGTTCGCGTGGTTCATCGAGACCCGCACCGTGCTCGGCCGCAACATCTACGCCATCGGCGGCGGCGAGGAACTGGCGAAGGCGAGCGGGCTCAATGTCGAGCGCGTGCGCATCGCGGCGTTCGGGCTGGCCGGCCTGTTCTACGGCCTCGGCGCTCTGCTTTCCGTGGCGCGCATCGGCATCGCCGACGGCGACTCGGGCTCGAACCAGATGTTCACCGCCATCACCGCCGTGGTGGTCGGCGGCACCTCGCTGATGGGCGGCAGCGGCGGCGTCCTCAACACCCTCGTCGGCGTGCTCATCGTCGCCGCCATCACCAACGGCATGATCGTGGCCGGCCTGCCGAGCTACGTGCAGAGCGGCGTGCTCGGGGTGATCGTCATCGTCGCGGTGGGCCTCTCCACCAACCGCGCCGCGAACCTTCTCGTGAAGTGAGGCGGGCGCCATGTTCGAACTCCGCCAGGTGGCAAAGAGCTTTCCCGGGGTACGCGCGCTGCGCGGCATCGACTTCCACGTCGGCCACGGCGAGATCGTCGGCCTCGTCGGCGAAAACGGCGCCGGCAAGTCGACGCTGATGAAGATCATCTACGGCGCGTATCGCCCCGACGAGGGCGAAGTCCTGAT
>JAEZMP010000395.1 GCA_023442215.1 Pseudomonadota bacterium | reverse complement strand
ACGCCGCCACGGACGTTCCGAGCCGCGCGCCTTTGCGTTCGGCGGAGGGGGTGCGGCCGAAGTGCTCGACATAGCTCTTGGAGAAATGCGAGGCGGAGACGAAGCCGCAGGCGATGGCGATGTCGAGCACAGGGCGGCTCGTCTGGCGCAGGAGGTCACGGGCGCGCTCCAGCCGGAGCGTCAGGTAGTGGCGCGTCGGGCTGTGCCCGAGATAGCGCACGAACAGCCGCTCGAGCTGGCGGGTGGAGCAGCCGGCGCGCTGGGCCAGCGCGGCGCAGGTCAGGGGCCGCTCGATCGAGGCCTCCATCATCGCCACCACGCCGAGCACCTTGGGATGGGCGACGCCGAGGCGGGTACGCAGATCCATACGCTGGCGCTCGTCCGCCTCGCGCACGCGGTGGTGGATCAGCTGGTCCGTCACCTCCGAGGCGATGTCAGGCCCGTGGTCGCGCAGGATCAGTGACAGCATCATGTCGACCGCCGAGGTGCCGCCCGCGCAGGTGAAGCGGTTGCGGTCGATCTCGAACAGCTCCTGGCTGAGGTCGAGATCGGGGAATTCCGCGGCGAGGCTCGAGTGGTTCTCCCAGTGGATGGTCGCCTGATAGCCGGCGAGCAGGCCGGCCTTGGCGAGCACATAGGTGCCGGTGCACACCGCGCCGAGGCCGGTGCCGAACGAGGCGAGGCGGCGCAGTGCTGCCATCAGTTCGCGGTGGTCGATCGTCTGCACGTCGACGCCGCCGCAGACGATGGCGACCGAAAGCCCCTGCGCCTTCGAGAACGGCAGCCCGACGGAGACTTCGACACCGTTCGAGGCCGTGACCGGCCGCCCGTCGGCGGAATAGAGCTGCCACGCATAGAGCGTGCGGCCGCTCGCGCGGTTGGCGAGGCGCAGCGGCTCGATCGCCGAGGCGAACGCGATCATCGAGAAATCCGGCACCAGCATGAAGCCGATGGTCCGCGGCTTTTCATCCGCCCCGGCGGACGGCCGATGGCCGCCGCCGGCCTTCGCCGTCCCGGGCTTCTGCAGCATCGTCGATCGCTCCCCTCGGCCGGCTTTTGCCGTGCCGTCCGGATGATGGGCGCCGGATTTGATCTTCGTCAAGTTTGTCTGGAAGTGGAACAGGTCGAAGGAGGTCGCATGGAGGCAAATATCCGTCGTTCCGGTTGAAGCGACCCGGCGGGCCGGAAGCGACGCTCGTCATGACGCGGTGATGCTTCGGCTTCCGGCTCGCTGTAACATCGCCGTCGCACCCCGGCTCGCCCCTTCGCACGCCCAAGCACCAGGTCCGTCGCCCATGCGCCGTTTCTCCCTCGCGTCGCTCGTCTCGGAGGCGTTCAACGCCCATCAGGGCTGGGGGCGGCAATGGCGCTCGCCGGAGCCGAAGGCCTCCTACCAGGCGGTGATCGTCGGCGGCGGCGGCCACGGCCTCGCGGCGGCCTATTATCTCGCCAAGGAGCACGGCCTGCGCGATATCGCGGTGGTGGAGCGCGGCTGGCTCGGCGGCGGCAACACCGGCCGCAACACCACCATCATCCGTTCGAACTACCTGTTCGACGAGAGCGCGGCGCTCTACGACCACGCCGTCAAGCTCTGGGAAGGGCTGTCGGCGGACCTGAACTACAACGTCATGTTCTCCCAGCGTGGCGTGCTGATGCTGGCGCACAACACCCACGACGTGCAGAGCTTCAAGCGCCACGTCTACGCCAACCGGCTGAACGGCGTCGACAACGAGTGGCTGTCGGCGGAAGAGGCGAAGGAATTCTGCCCACCGCTCAATATCTCGCCGGATATCCGCTATCCGGTGCTGGGGGCGGCGCTGCAGCGCCGCGGTGGCGTCGCGCGCCACGACGCGGTGGCCTGGGGCTATGCCCGCGCCGCCGACGCGCTCGGCGTCGACATCATCCAGAACTGCGAGGTCAAGGCGATCAACCGCGGGCCGGACGGCGCCGTGACCGGGCTCGAGACCTCGCGCGGGACCATTGCCACCCGCAAGATCGGCGTCTCGACCGCCGGCCACACCAGCGTGGTGATGGCGATGGCCGGGCTGAGGATGCCGCTCGAGAGCTTCCCGCTGCAGGCGCTGGTGTCGGAACCGGTCAAGCCGGTCTTTCCCTGCGTGGTGATGTCGAACGCGGTGCACGCCTACATCTCGCAGTCCGACAAGGGCGAGCTGGTGATCGGCGCCGGCACCGACCAGTACGTCTCCTACAGCCAGCAGGGCGGCCTCCACATCACCACCCATACCCTTGATGCGATCTGCGAGCTGTTTCCGCAGTTCTCGCGGATGCGGATGCTGCGAAGCTGGGGCGGAATCGTCGACGTCACGCCCGACCGCTCGCCGATCATCGGCAAGACGCCGGTGCCGGGGCTCTACGTCAATTGCGGCTGGGGCACGGGCGGCTTCAAGGCGACGCCGGGCTCGGGCAACGTGTTCGCCTGGACCATCGCCAAGGACGAGCCGCACCGGATCAACGCGCCGTTCAGCCTCGACCGTTTCCGCACGGGCTACCTGATCGACGAGGCGGCGGCCGCGGCCGTCGCCCACTGACGGGCGGCGGCGATGCCGTCTCACCCGTTCCGCTTCCATCCCTGCCGTTCCCGCCCGCCGGCTCTCCGGCCGGTCGCCTGAGGAATCCGAGGTCCCGATGCTGCTCGTCGAGTGTCCCTATTGCGGCGCAAGGCCGGAGATCGAGTTCCACTGCGGCGGCGAGGCGCACATCGCCCGCCCGGCAGTGCCGTCCGAGACCGATGACGCCACCTGGACAGCCTATCTCTATTACCGCACCAACCCGAAGGGCGTGCATGCCGAGCGCTGGAACCACCTGCACGGCTGCCGGCGCTGGTTCAATGCGCTGCGCGATACCGTGAGCGACAAATTCCTCGCGACCTATCCCATGGGGACGCCGCGGCCGGACGTGGGGACCGCCGCGCCGGTGGCGAACGGGGAGGCGCGCTGATGGACGCCGAGACCAACGCACCCGCCCGCTACCGCCTGCCGCGCGGCGGACGCATCGACCGCGACGCGCCGATCACCATCCATTTCAATGGCACCGCGATCCCGGCCTTCGAGGGCGACACCGTCGCCTCGGCCCTGCTGGCGAGCGGGGTGCACTTCGTCGGGCGGTCGTTCAAGTACCACCGCCCGCGCGGCATCGTGAGCCACGGCTCGGACGAGCCGAACGCGCTGTTGTCGGTCGATCGCGGCATCGGCCGGGTCGATCCCAACAACCGCGCCACGGTGACGGCCGCGACCGAGGGGCTGCACGTCGGCTCGCAGAACCACTGGCCGTCGCTGCAGTTCGATATCGGCGTCGTCAACGACCGGGTCTGGCCGCTCCTGCCGGCGGGCTTCTACTACAAGACCTTCATGTGGCCGAAGGGGTTCTGGGACAAGGTCTACGAGCCGCGCATCCGCGCCGCCGCCGGCCTCGGCCGCGCGCCGAACCGGCCGGACCCCGACCGCTACGCCAACCGCCACGCCCATTGCGACGTGCTCGTGGTCGGTGCCGGGCCGGCGGGGCTCGCCGCCGCGCTCGCGGCCTCCGAGGCCGGCAAGCGGGTGATCCTCGCCGACGAGCAGCACGAAGTCGGCGGTTCGCTCCTGCACGAGGTCACCGCCGAGATCGAGGGCCGCTCGGCGATGAAGTGGCTCGCCGAGACCCGCAACACGCTGGAGGCGCGCGACAACGTCATCGTGCTGCCGCGCACCACCGCCTTCGGCTACTACAACCACAATCACGTCGTGCTGGCCGAACGGGTGAGCGACCACATCGCCCGGCCCGCCGCCGGCCAGCCCCGCGAACGGCTGTGGCAGGTCCGCGCCGGCGAGGTGGTCCTGGCGACCGGCGCCCACGAGCGGCCGCTGATCTTCGCCGGCAATGACCGGCCCGGCGTGATGCTGGCCGAAAGCGTGCGCGCCTACATCAATCGCTGGGCGGTCGCGCCGGGCCCGCAGATCGTGTTCGTCACCAACGGCGCCTCGGCCTATCGGGCGGCGGAGGACGCGCAGAATGCCGGACTCGACGTCACCGTGGTCGATTACCGCTTCGAGGGCGAATGCGGGCCGGAGACGGCGCTGCTCAGGGGCCGCGGCGTCACGGTGCTGACCGGGCACACGGTGGTCGGCACGTCCGGGCGCGGGCGCGTCTCCTCCGTCGTCGTCGCCAAGCTCGGCCCGCATGGCGAGGTGCGCGGCCAGCGCCGCACGCTGCTGTGCGACTGCGTGGCGATGTCCGGCGGCTGGACGCCGGCGGTGCATCTGTTCTCGCAGTCGCGCGGCAAGCTCGCCTTCGACGAGACGATCGACGCCTTCGTGCCCGGCACGCCGTCGCAGGCGGTGCGCACGGCGGGCGCCGCGGCGGGAACCTACCAGTTCGCCGGCTGCCTCGACGATGGCTTCGCCGCGGGCGCGGCGGCTGCGGGCTCGCACCTGGAGCGCACCTTCGCGGCAAGCCCGGTTTTCGTCGGGTTCAAGCCGGTGCGCGAACTGCCGACCGATGCCGACCGGATGCGCGTGCGCGCGTTCGTGGACTTCCAGAACGACGTGACCGCCAAGGACGTGCGGCTCGCGGTCAAGGAGGGGTTCGAGTCGGTCGAGCACGTCAAGCGCTACACCACCAACGGCATGGCGACCGACCAGGGCAAGACCTCCAACATGACGGCGCTCGGCATTATCGCCGATACGCTGCGCAAGCCTGTGCCGGCGGTCGGCACTACCACGTTCCGCCCGCCGTTCACGCCCGTCACGTTCGGCACCCTGATCGGCCCCAACAAGGGACCGCTGTTCGACCCGGCCCGCAAGACGCCTATCCACGACTGGGCGGCCGAGCACGGCGCCGCGTTCGAGGATGTCGGGCTGTGGAAGCGGGCGCACTATTTCCCCCGTAACGGCGAGGACATGCACGCCGCCGTGGCGCGCGAATGCCGCGCCGTGCGCACCGGGGTCGGCCTGTTCGACGCCTCCACCCTCGGCAAGATCGAGGTGGTGGGGCCGGACGCGGCCGAATTCATGAACCGGCTCTACGTCAATGCCTGGCTGAAGCTCGAACCCGGCCGCTGCCGTTACGGCCTGATGCTGAAGGAAGACGGCTTCGTGTTCGACGACGGCGTCGTCGCGCGGCTCGCGCCCGACCGCTTCCACGTCACCACCACCACCGGCGGCGCGCCGCGCGTGCTCGCCCACATGGAAGACTATCTCCAGACCGAATGGCCGGACCTGAAGGTGTTCCTCACCTCCATCACCGAGCAGTGGGCGGTGATCGCGGTGCAGGGGCCGAAGGCGCGGGAGACCATCGCGCCGCTCGTCGACGGCATCGACCTCGCGCCGGCCGCGTTCCCGCATATGGCCTATCGCGAGGGACGCGTCGCCGGGGCGCCGGCGCGGGTGTTCCGCGTCTCGTTCACCGGCGAGGTCGGCTACGAGATCAACGTGCCGGCGGATTATGGCCGCTCGGTGTGGGAGGCGATCCACGCCGCGGGCGAAGTCCACGGCATCGTGCCCTACGGCACGGAGACCATGCACGTTCTGCGCGCCGAGCGCGGCTTCATCATCGTCGGCCAGGAGACCGACGGCACGGTGACGCCGGACGATCTCGGCCTTGCCGGCATGATCGCCAAGGCCAAGGCCGATTTCGTCGGCAAGCGCTCGCTCGCCCGGCCGGAAATGGCCTCGCCGGAGCGCAAGCAGCTCGTCGGCCTGCTCGCGACCGACCCGGCCGTGGTGCTGGAGGAGGGCGCGCAGGTCGTGACCGATCCAAAGGCCCCGGTGCCGATGCCGATCGTCGGCCACGTCACGTCGAGCTATGCCAGCGTCAATTGCGGCCGTTCCATCGCGCTCGCGCTCGTCAAGGGCGGACGGGCGCGGATGGGGGCCACGGTCCACGTCACCACGCCGTCCGGCTTCACAACGGCGACCGTCGCCGAGCCGGTCTTTCTCGATCCCAAGGGGGAGCGCGTCCATGGTTGAGGCGGATGGTGCGGACTGGGTGAAGGCGCTGCCTGCCCACCGCGGGCCGGTTCTCGAGCACGTCGCGGTTCATCAGGCGGGCGGCGTCACGGTCCGGCCGCAGCCGCCGGCGGCACGCTGGTCGCTGCGGCTCGGCCCGGGCGTCGCCGAGGCGGTCGGAGCCGTCGCCGGCCTGTCCCTCGCGGGGGGCATCAACAGCCACGTCCTGGCGGGAGATCGCATCGCCGCGCGGCTCGGGC
>JAEZMP010000332.1 GCA_023442215.1 Pseudomonadota bacterium | reverse complement strand
GGCAGGGGACGTTCCATCGGCACTGGCGAAGACCGCATCGATCAACCTGTTGGCCTCGGCGACCGCGGCGCGCGGTCCCTCCGGGTGGGTCCAGACCGCCTCGCGCACGGCGACGAAGTCCGTCCCTGTTTCAGCCACGTCGGCGACCGATGCCAGGCTGGTGCCCGCCAGGGCAACGCATGGAATCTCGAACACCTCCGCCCACCATTCGGCAAAGGCGATGGTCTTCGGATGCGCGTCCTCTCCGGGTGCGAGGTCGAGCAGCCCGAAGAACACGTAGTCGCAGCCATCCTCCGCCGCCGACATGGCGTCGTGGCGGTCGCGGATGTTGCCGACGCCGACGATCTGGTCGGGATGAAAGCGCTCGATTGCGGCACGAATATCGCGGGCCGCCAAATCCTCGTGCTCTTCCTCGCCGCCGTCGCGCCGTCCGGAGTACTGCATGTGCACGCCGTCGGCCTTGGCGCGGCCGGCGGCACGGGTGTCTTCGACCACGATCGCCGCGGCGCCGGCCTGCTGGGCGAGCGGCGCAAGCTGCTCGGCGAGGCGCTGATAGGCCGCCTCGTCGCTGCCCGTGGCGGAGATCAGCACCGCCGCCACGTCGCCGCCGGCCAGCGCTTCGGCAAGAGCCGCAGCCGCCGCTTCCGGCTCGGCGGCCGGATCCGTCACCAGAAACAGGCGCGGCCGCACGCGCTCGGGCTCGCGCGACCGGCCGTCTCCGGCGGATTTGGGCGCGCCTGCGGCGCGCCCTGACTTCCTGGAGGACTTGCTCACGCCGCCTGGCGCTCCTCGGCCGTGGTCCACTTGCCGTTGCCGGCGAGCCAGTTCATGCGGGCGCGGTGATTGAAGGCCTTGTGGGCCGCCGGCACGTTGGCGTCCTTGCCGTCCCACGCCTTCAGCGCCGCCGCCTGCAGCGCGCGGCCATAGGAGAACGTGATCTTCCACGGGTGCGCGCCGAGCTCGTTGATCAGCGACAGGTGCTGGGTGGCGAGTTCGTCGGACTGGCCGCCGGAGAGGAAGGCGATGCCGGGAACGGCGACGGGCACGGTGGCCTTGAACAGCTTCACGGTGAGTTCCGCGACCTGCTCCGGGCTCGCCTGCACCGGCGACTTCTGGCCGGGAACGACCATGTTCGGCTTCAGGATGGTGCCTTCGAGGTCGACCCGGGCGATGAACAGCTCCTCGAACAGAAGCTTCAGCGTCTGCTCGGTCACCGCGTAGCAGGTGTCGATGTCGTGGGACGAGTTCGGGCCGTCCATCAGCACTTCCGGCTCGACGATCGGAACGATGCCGGCTTCCTGGCAGAGCGCGGCATAGCGGGCGAGCGCGTGGACGTTGGCGCGCAGCGCGCCGTAGGTCGGCAGGCCGTCGGCGATGTCGACCACCGCGCGCCACTTCGCGAAGCGGGCGCCGAGGCCGTAATAGGTCTTGAGGCGCTCGCGCAGGCCGTCGAGGCCCTCGGTCACCTTCTCGCCGGGGAAGCCGGGCAGCGGCTTGGCGCCCTTGTCCACCTTGATGCCGGGAATGGAGCCGGCCTTGCGGATCAGGTCGACGAGCGGCGTGGCGTCGCGGGCGGCCTGATGGATGGTCTCGTCATAGAGGATCACGCCGGAGATGTATTTGGTCATCGCCTCGTCGGCGGTGAACAGCATCTCGCGGTAATCGCGGCGCGAATCGGCGGTCGATTCCAGGCCGATCGTGTCGAACCGCTTCTTGATCGTGTCGGAGCTTTCGTCCGCGGCAAGCAGGCCCTTGCCGTCCGCGACCATGGCGGCCGCAATGTCCGCGAGGCGTTCAGTCATCGTTCCAATCCCATCCAGCGTCATCTTCAACCCGCAGAGGCAGCCCGCCGGCGACCTCCGCATCGAGAACGGTTCCCGCATGTGCGATGCGCGGCGCATTCCGATCGCATGAACCCCCGCGACCGCAAATCGCTCCGGATCGTGCCTTGCCCGCCGCGCCGCGAGAAGGCGGCGGCGGGCAGCGCCGTCACGCCTTCAGCGCTTCGACGCCCGGCAGCGGCTTGCCTTCCATCCACTCCAGGAACGCGCCGCCGGCGGTGGAGATATAGGAGAACGAACCTGCGACACCGGCATGATGCAGCGCCGCGACGGTGTCGCCGCCGCCGGCGATGGAAACGAGGCTGCCGGCCTTGGTCAGTTCGGCCGCCTTCTTCGCCACCGCGACGGTGCCGCGATCGAACGGCGTCAGCTCGAACGCGCCGAGCGGGCCGTTCCAGACCAGCGTCTTCGCCGTTTCGAGCGCGGCGGAGACCGCCGCCACCGATTTCGGCCCGACATCGAGGATCATGCCGTTTTCCGGCACCGCGTCGAGCGCCACGACGCTGTTCGGGGCATTGGCGGCGAAGGCCTCGGCCACCACGGCGTCGTCGGGCAGCACGATCCGGCAGCCGGCCGCATCCGCCGCCTTGACGATCCGCCGCGCGGTGTCGGCGAGGTCGTGCTCGCACAGCGACTTGCCGACATCGATGCCCCGGGCCGCGAGGAAGGTGTTCGCCATGCCGCCGCCGATCACCAGGATGTCGACCTTGGCGACGAGGTTCTCCAGGAGATCGATCTTGGAGGAGACCTTGGCGCCGCCGACGATGGCCGCGACCGGGCGGGTGGGCGAGCCGAGCGCCTTGTCGAGCGCGTCGAGTTCGGCCTGCATCGAGCGGCCGGCGAAGGCCGGCAGCACATGGGCGAGGCCTTCGGTGGAGGCGTGGGCGCGATGCGCCGCCGAGAAGGCGTCGTTGACGTAGAGGTCGCCGTTCGCCGCCAGCGCCTTGACGAAATCGGGGTCGTTGCCTTCCTCGCCGGCGTAGAAGCGGGTGTTCTCAAGAAGCAGAACGTCGCCCGGCACCATGTTGTCGACCGCGGCCTTCGCGGTCTCGCCGATGCAGTCGCCGGCGAACGCGACCGGGCGGCCGAGATCCTTGGCCAGCGCCGGCACCACGGCCTCGAGCGACTGCGAGGCGTCGCGCTTGCCCTTCGGACGACCGAAATGGGCCAGCAGGATCACCTTGGCGCCCTTGTCGGAAAGCTCCGCGATGGTCGGCACCACGGCGCGGATGCGGGTGTCGTCGGACACGGCACCGTCCTTGAACGGCACGTTGAGGTCGACGCGCACCAGCACGCGCTTCGCGTTCGCGTCGATGTCGTCGAGGGTGCGGAACTTGGCCATCGGGGGCTTCCGGGTGTGGCGGGGGCGGTCGGCTGCGTGCGGAAAGGCCGGCGGGCGCCCGGTGGTGGCCGGGCGCCCGCTCGCTCGTCAGATCAGCTTCGCGAGGGCGACGGCGGTGTCGCTCATGCGGTTCGAGAAGCCCCACTCGTTGTCGTACCAGGACAGGACGCGGACGAGCGTGCCGTCGAGCACCTTGGTCTGGTCCATGGCG
>JAEZMP010000326.1 GCA_023442215.1 Pseudomonadota bacterium | reverse complement strand
CCTTCCGGCAGGCCGTCGACGCCCGAGACCTTCACGTTGGTCAGCTTGCGCTCGCGCAGCACGCTGAGCACGCCGAGCGCCATGTTGTCGTTCTGGGCGAACACGGCCTTCATGTCCGGGTGGGCGGTGACCATCGACAGCATCACCTTGCGGGCCTGCTCGCGGTCCCAGTTGGCGCGCAGGCCGCCGACGATCTCGATGCCCGGATATTCCTTGGCCGCCTGCATCAGGCCGAGCGTGCGATAGGTGTCGGTCGGGGTCGCCATGCCGGCGATGTGGACGACCTTGCCCTCGCCGCCGATGCTCTCGAACAGCGCCTTGGCGACTTCGTAGGCGCCCTCGATCGAATTCGGCGTGACGAACGAGACATAGTAGTCGCCGACGTCCGGCGGGGTGAACCAGGCCGGCGATTCCCAGCTCGGCACATAGAAGATTTTGTTGTCCTGGCAGAAGCGCGCCACCGTCGGCAGCGAGCCGGCCGGCTCGACGCAGCCGATCAGCATCTTCGCCTGGCTCGCCGGCAGGCTGCGCACCTGCGCGAGCTGCCGCGCGGTGTCGTTCTGGTGGAACAGCTCCTGGGTTTCGAGACCGAGCGCCTTGGCGGCCTCGTCGAAGGCGCGCGTCCACACCGCCCAATAATCGTTGGCGGGCGTCGAGACCTGATTGGCGATCTTGCCGCGAACGATCTCGGCCGCCTCGGCCATGCGGGTGACGGCGGGCGTCATCGCCAGCGAGATGCCGGCGACACCGGCCAGTTGCATGAACACGCGCCGGCTCAGGCCGGACGGCAGCGCGAGAGCCGTCGCAACGATGTTGCGTTCTTGATCGTCCATGGGTTTCCTCCCGTCATATTTCGACAAATTATTGCAATCCAATAAATTTGACGATTATCAATCTGTCAAGTGGGCGGCGAGGATGGCGGCGCGCGCAAGCGGCGCCGGGTCGCCGGCAGCGGAGCGGCAGCGCGCACGAGCATTGCAGCCGCAGCGGCGAAACTCGCCGGATTCGTGTTGTTGTGGCGCAGCATTCCACCACAAGTCGCTCAGCGGCCCTTCAGCGAACAGGCGCTTGACAACGCGATATTTCAATGAGTTCTCTCATTATGATAAATCGGAGGAAATCATGAAACAGCTTGAGGGCCAGGTCGCGCTCATCACCGGCGCTGCTCATCCCGCCGGAATCGGGTTCGCCATCGCGCGCGCCCTGCTCGCTGCCGGTGCGGCGGTCACGATCGTCGACCTCGGGCAGGAAGCGTGCGACGCGGCGGCCGGCCGGCTTTCAGCCGCGCTGGCCGGGGAGGGGACGGATCACGTCCCGCCGCTCGCGATGGCCGCGGACGTGCGCGACCGTGGCGCGCTGGAGCGGGCCGTGGCGGCGACGCTCGACCGGTTCGGCCGGCTCGACATCCTCGTCAGCAACGCGGGCATCGCCCAGCCGCGCAAGGTCATGGACATCAGCGCAGACGACTGGTCGGCGACGCTCGACGTCAACCTTCGCGGCATGCTGAACCTCACCCAGGCGGCCCTGCCGCATCTCGCCGACGGCGGGCGGATCGTCGCCATCGCCTCGATCGCGGCGCAGCGCGGCGGCGGCCTGCTCGGCGGCCCGCATTATGCCGCCTCGAAGGGCGGCGTGCTGTCGCTGGCGAAGAGCATGGCGCGCGAGTTCGGGCCGCGCGGCATCCGCGTCAACTGCGTCAATCCCGGCGTGATCATCACCGGCATGAACGCGACCGCGTTCGACGACGCGACGAAGCGGCGCCTGCTAGACCAGATTCCGCTCGGCCGCTTCGGCACGCCGAAGGACGTCGCCGATGTCTGCCTGTTCCTCGCCTCGCCGCAATCGGGCTACCTGACCGGCACCGCGATCGACATCAACGGCGGTATGCACATCCATTGACCGGGCGTCGCTTGACCATCGCCGCGCCGGCGCCCAACTCTTCACCGGTGCCGGCGCGGGGGTCTTTCGGGCGCTTTTCGATCGGATGGCCTCATCCGGCCGACAGCGAATCGCGACCGACAAGGAATCGGCCCCGATTCAGGAGTTTGAGCCTATCCTTGCCGTGCGGACCGGTTCGATCTGAAGGGGATAGGCTCCAGGTGGTTTGGCGGGGGGATATCGGCTGATGGACAGCCTGAGCCGGATGATCGGGATCTTCGATCTCTTCGACGGGGACCGCACGGTCGTGACCGTCGAGGAGGTGGCGTCCGCGCTCGACTGCTCGGTCCCGACCGCCTACCGCTATCTGAAGACGCTGAGTTCGGCCGGTCTCATCGCCCCCGGCATCGAGGGCGGCTTCGGGCTCGGCGCGCGCATCATCCAGCTCGACCGGCAGATCCGCCTCAACGATCCGCTGCTGCACCGCGCCGGCGACGTGATGGACCGGCTGGTGCGCGAGGTGCACGGCAACCTGATGGTCTGCGCCTCCTACGGCAAGAACGTCGTCTGCATCGCCCAGGCGTGGCCCGACCGCACGGTGCTGACGAGCTACGACCGCGGGCGGCCGATGCCGCTTCTGCGCGGCGCGGCCGGCAAGGCGATCCTCGCGCACCTGCCGGATCACCGCCTGCGCAGCCTGATGCTGGCCAATGCCGCCGAGATCGCCGCCGCCGGCCTCGGCCGCGACTGGGCCGAGTTCCGCAAGACCCTGAAGGCCATCCGCAAGCGCGGCTATTCGGTCAGCGTCGGCGAGGTGGACGAGCGCAACGCCGGCATCGCCGCCCCGATCCTGAGCCCGGAAAAACGCGCGCTCGGCTGCCTCGTCCTCGTCGTGCCCCGCACGGACCTGAACGAAGCCACCATTCCCGACATCGCCGCGAAACTCATCGCCGGCGCCCGCGACATTTCCGGTTGATGGGTCCTTGGCGGCGGAAGTCGTCAAAGGGAGGGCGGGCGGCATCGTGCCCGCATTGAAAGCGGCCTGATCGCGATGGCAGCTTTCGACCCCATTGTCGCTATTCAAGGTGATTCCGTCGCCGCCTGAAACTTGCCGTTCATGCAGCTTCGCGCGACCGCAAAGCCGGGGCCGGGTGGCAGACTGTCCGCTGTTGGGAGCTTCGAACGAAAAGCGGACGTGTCGCCAATGCGGGTCGAGGGCAGGCGCTGACCCAATTCCGAGTCTAAGAGCGCCCGGTTTCCGGCCGTCCACTAGACGTGCATCTCTTTTTCTTGCCGGCCCTCAATCTGTCGCGCTCGTCGCGCGAAGGACTACTTTGGCACCGCTTCGTTCAGGCGATTTTCGATTTCGGCGCCGTCAAAGCCGACTTGCCTAGATCGGACGGTGTGTGACGCTTGCCCTGGACGCGGAACAGCACCACGGTTTTCTTGACCGAACTGTCCGCTACGGTTCGATGGTGAAGCGAGATCTGATCCCTGATGTCGGGCTGGGCGCCCTTTCTGTCGAAAAGATCGAGAACCATCAGAATGGCAAAGCTGACATTAGTACTTTGATATGCGATTGCTTGGGGGCCGTAATCGTCAACGAGCTGATCTGATGATCGTTTGGGAAGTGATCGCTTGAGCTCGGCCGTGGTTTTCATCCACCGGAAAGCGAAAAGGACATCGACGCGACCTCCACCGAGATCTCTCGCTTCTGGGGTGCAAATTTGCGCGAGTGCCGAGCCCATGAGGAAATTGATTAAGTCGTGCTGGAGATCAGCTTCCAGCGGAGGGTTATCGGTGCTGCGGTTGAACAGGTAGGCAACCAAGGGAAACGTCGCGACACTCAAATCGTGACGCGCGACGAGGAAGCGGGTCGTATGCAGCAGGACTACGTCGAAGAATCTCCGAGCGTCCTCGTGCTTTGCGTAATCGTCATTCTCCATGAGCCCGTTGGTCGCGGCCTCCAGAACCTCAATGAAGCTCCTGGATGCTGTCTCATTCAAGATCGATAGCGTGTCCGCCTCGATCCGCGCCACGATCGTCGCCTGCTCGCTCGCTGGCAGGCGCTCAATGATGGCGGCGGTCGGTGAGCTGCCGACCGCCGCCCCCGAAGGGCGGTGTGTAACGAGGTCTTCTCGGGCGTGGACGACCAACTCTCGTAGGGCGTCTGCATCCGGTAGTAAGCCAGACGAAGAATTTTCGGCGATCCATAGTTCCAGAATATCGAGAGAGCGGAGCTCCTTCTGCATACTCCGGACGATCCGCGGCCGTAACAACTCCTCGAGGCCGCCAGCCGTGTTCCGTCGAAACATGCTCCGACTGGCGGTGTAAATCGAAAGGAGCTCATCCTCCAAGGCGGCAGCAACCCCGATCCAGGCTGAGTGGGAGAGCTTACCGGCCAAACTTTCAAGCCGCAGCGCGAGCGACGACCAGTGGACGCGCTCGCAATCCTTGGCCGACAACCAGGAGCCGGTCTCTGCGTCCCCGTCTGATCGCATCAGATATGCCGTGTACTCGAAGGCGGCTTGCCGGATCGCCTCGACATAGGTGGCCAGATCGCCATCATGACCTGTGTGGAAATCGACTAAGACATTGAGGCAGCTTCTGTAGAGCTTGGCATCGATGCGGCTCTCAGACGCCTGTCCCGCGCGCTCGAAGAAGGCTTGCGCTTGGCGAAATTGCGATAGAGCAGCTTCGGGAGTTGTCGCCTCCATGCCAGCACGAAGTGCGTCGAGGCCAAGCTCGAAAAGTGCTTCGTCCGTCGCCTCCTTAACGTTCGCGAGACGCGTCAGGAGCTCGCGCAATTCCTCAAGGGGGGCGTGTGCGTGGATAGCGCCTGCGATCCGCGCTGCATGACGCAGATAGTTGCCGTCATCGGTAGCCTCGAGGCTGATGAGATCGGCTTGCAGGCGCAACCTCAATCCGGCGTCGCCTTGGGCAAGGATCATCGCCGCCTTGAGTGCCTGCGCGCGCACCCCGTAGTGATCCGACGTATTCGCCGCGCGCTTTCGAAACGCCTCGCCGACCGCTTTGCGACTGGATGGGGCGATCACCCCTCCACGACCAAGCCATGACGCGATCTCCATCATGGTGAGAACATTGGTCGCGTGGATTGCTGCCAGCAAAGCCTTCTCTGTCAAATCGGTGCGAGGGTGAGATGCGAGAGCCGCGAACAGCTTCGCCTCCTCGACCTCTCCGGCAAGCATGCTCAACGCCAATGCGACATCGTCGGGCGAGGAATTGCCGAAGTCGAACCAAGCTCCGGAACTCAGGAGCCCGTCAAGGAGGGCGTTAGTCGACACGGTTGCGGCCGTCAAAAGAGGAATCGCTGGTCTTGAGCGTGGGTCGTATGGTCGCCAGGGACAACCTGGAGTAGCTGCGGACGAGCGACAGCACCGACTATAATCTGGATGTCGTCCGCGCTCTCGATCGCCTCCTGAACGGAGGACAGGAGGGTGGCAAAATCACTGGGGCTCATTTCCTGGGATGCCGGGCTATCGAGGACAAGAAGTCCTGGGTGGCGGCCATACATGCGGCGACGCGAAACCTCGATGATCGCGAGCGCGGCCGCGATTCTCACACGGAGATTTTCGCCCGGCGAAAGTTTGCCGAAGCTCGTCTGCGTAGCGCCTTGGATGATGCGTAGCGCTCCGCCCGTACCCCATTCCATGCTTTTGAGATTCTGCACGCCGAATAGTTTAGACAGGCGTGTGATTTCTTCAGAAAGCTCCCGAAGAATGTCGCGAGCCAGATCGTCGTAAAGCTCCTTGGTGATCTCTTCCGCCGCCTTCAAAACGGCCTCGTCATGAGCAGTTTTGTCGCCTTGGTCAAGCTCGCCCCCATCCTCACCCGCTATGAGACTCCGGAGCTCGGTCTTCTGTGCTTCAAGGCCGCGAATTTCCAGTTCGAGATCGGCCTCAGCCTCAGACGACAGGTCCATTTCCAGCGACTTCAGCCTACCCGCGGCCGCGGAAACAGCCTGAACAGCCGCCTTCTCGTTGTCTTTCGCTTGGTCGAAGGCGTCCTTGAACAGATCGACCTGCGACGTGGCGTCCTTCACATCCTCTTCGAGATCATTGATGCGGATGCCGCTTTCATCGTGCCGGTCACGATCTTCGGTGCCGCACAGTGCGCAAATCGCCTTTTCGCTTGCGCTCTGATGACGGTTCAAATCGATGCCGGCGTCACAGGATGGACAGCAGACCGGCCGCAATGAGCGGAATACGAGCCCGGCGTTCCGGTCATCCGTCAGTTGCTGCAGAGATCGCCTCGTTTCGGCCAAAAGTGTCTTGGCGCCCTGCCACTGCCTATCCTGGTGCGCCGACTGATCCCGAGCGCGGTCCGCCGCTCTTCGAAGCGCTATCAGCTCTCCGTCTAGGACGAGGATCTGGGCCCGAATGGCGCTGCGATCAATATCCGGCCGAACCTGCCCACGTTTCTCCTCTAGCGCCTCCTCCACCTTTCGGAGGCGCGCCGCCAACCTGTCCCGGAAGCCCTTGTTGAGGGGCGCGCGTTCCGATTTGCTGGCTCGAACCCGCTTCAGTGCCGTCGACGCTGCCGTGTAGGTACTGACCCATGGCAGTCCCATGAACATCTGCAGGAGCCGCAGCGGGATCGCGTCGATCAGGACCTCTCCAAAGATCGCCTTTCCGGGCCCGTCGACGAAAAGTGCGGCCGCGATCGCCGGCCAGCCATGGGTATGGCTCCCGTCCCGGTCATTATAAGCATGGAATCTTGCAAAGCCGAACTCCGCCAGCATGGCGTCTTCCATAGCCCGCTCAAGCGGATCGCCTATGGGTCCCTCATAAAGCGGAAACCAGATTTCGCCCTGTTTGCGAGCAAACTCGGCTTGCCCCTCCCGTCCCTCGTCGCCAGATTTCTTAGTGATGACGAGCCGATGCTCGATCTCGTTGGCCTGGAAGACCACCTCGACATGGCTCAACCAACGCCAAATGTCAGGCTTCACGCGATCTGGCAAATCTCCGCGTATGCCACCTTGGATCACGCCGAGCAGCGTAGACTTTCCGCGCGAGTTCTGATCTGAGAGAATTGCCCACAGGCCCTGTCCGAAGCGGAATGTGCTGTCGAATGGGCCGTTCTCCGCTGCTCCTTCCTTGACGCCCTGTAGCCTGACCGACCGGATCCGTAAATGCTTGCGTCGCGGGAGCGTCGATTGCGGTTCGATGCCATAGCTGTCGAGTATCTTCTGCACCGTGCCAGCAGGAAGCGAGGACTTGCTGGCAATAGC
>JAEZMP010000308.1 GCA_023442215.1 Pseudomonadota bacterium | reverse complement strand
GGACCAGCGTGCCGCCGCCGAATGCCAATCCGGCCGTGCCGGAAAGAATGCCGGTGAGGGTCAGCGTGGATGCTTCTTCCACGCTGATGGTGGCCTGGGCGTTCAGCACCACGTTGCGCGCGCTGGTGAGGGTGGTGGTCGCCTCCAGTTCTCCGCCCGCGAAGGTGATGGAGCCCGCCGCGTCGCCCAGATTGGCGTCGGACGAGATTTCCAGCGTACCCGCCTGGATGATTGTGCCGCCCTGGTAGGTGTTGATGCCCGAGAGCACGATGGTGCCCTCGCCGATCTTGGTGAGGGCGCCGGTGCCGATGATGGGTGCGGCGACCGTAACGATTATATCGTCGCCTTCCGCCCAAAGGCGCCCGCCGGCGCCGAGATTCAGCTGGCCGGAGACGCCCGCCTGCAGCGTGTAGCCGGAGGTGAGGAACTCGATGGTGTTGAACGACTGCGTTCCATCCACCATCACGATGCCGAACGTACCGTCGAAGACAGCGGTATCGCCCGCCCAGACGGCATAGCCGCCCCCGGCGCCCAGCCAGTTGTTGCCGGACGTCCAGTTGCCGCCGCCCCCCCGCGTCGTGCCGTCCGCGCTCCAGTATTGGACGGTGGTGTCGAGCGCCGTCACGACCACATCGAGAGACTGCGGCTGGGTATCGATGCGGAATGTGTAATCCGGCTGGGTCTCGCCGAGCACCATGCCGTTGTTGGTGAGCGTGCCCCCGGTGGTGATCACCCGGTAGACGCCCGCGCCATAGGCGGGCGTGCTCACGAGGTTCAGCGTGCCGTTCACGGCGGCATCGCCGGTAACGGAAATGATGCTGCTCGCGCCGCTGGGGGAGTTGAGGTTGATGCGGGTGACGGCGCCCGCATCCATGGAGAGGGCCCCCATGGCGATGTTGCCGATGTTCGAGCCGTTCCGCGTCCATTCCAGGATGCCGCCCGATGCGATGGCGACGGTCCCGTCGATGGTGGCGCCCGCGGCCTCCAGGGTGCCGCCGGAGGCCACCGAGACGTTGCCGCCCACCGTCGCCGCCGTGAGGCCGCCCCAGTCGGTGATGCTTAGCGTGCCTGCGTTCACCTGTACGGTGCCGGAAAAGGCGCTGCTGTCGCCGCTCAGCGTGAGCGCTTCCGTGCCCTGCTTGACGAGCGTGCCCGTGCCCGAGAGGCCGCCCGCCAGTTGCAGGAATTCGGTCTGCTGGGTCACGGTCAGCGTCTTGGCGCCCAGCGCCACCACGCCCGTGGTGGCATCGCCCGACAGGTTGGTGACGAAGGCGCCCGGGCCGGTGATCCCGGAAATGTCGAATGTGCCGTCCACCAGCAGGCTCGCCGAGCTGGCGATGCTGCCACTGCCGCTCAAGGCCAGGGTGCCCGCGGAGATGACGGTGGCACCGGAGTAGGTCGTGGCGGCGCTCAGGTTGAGCGTGCCGGTGCCCTGCTTGGTGAGCCCGCCCGTGCCGGACAGGTCCTGGCTGATGGTGACGGCGTGGCCATTGGTGTCGATGATGGCGCCGCCCGACTGGATGTCGATGTCGGAAGACAAGAAGCCGGAGAGGAAGTCGGTCTGAGGGGCCGTCGCGCGCAACCCGCCGCCATTGAAGACGATCTGCCCGGCTCCCAGCCTCTTCCGCACCTGTGTCGTGGCCACCATGCCACGCCCGTCGCTGTCGTTGCCGGCCAGCGTCAGCGTGCCCGCGCCGCTGGCTGCATAGCCGAGGAAGACAGTCTGGGAGGTCAGGAGGCCGCCGGAACCGACGGTCAGCGAGCCGGTACCGCTGTCGCCGATCACAAGCTGCCCGCCCGACACGATGGTCCAGCTTGCCCCCGCTCCGCTCACGCTCAACGCTCCGGTGGAGCCGGAGGCGACGCCTATGCTGGTATCTGCGCTGCTCATGACCCCACCGGCGCCCAAGGCGAGGGTTCCGGCCGTGACGTTCACGATCCCCGTGAAGGTGCCGGCGCTACCCGCCAGGGTGGTGGTGCCAGACCCGTTCTGGTTCAGGCTGCCGGAGCCGGTGATGCTGGCGGCGAAAGTGTAGGTGCTGTTGGACTGATTGAAATTGATGGTGCCGTTATTGGCGACACTGGACAGACCCGTGATCGTGCCCGTGGTGGACGCTCCCGCGACAGCCGTCCCGAGATTGAAGGTGCTGCCGGAATTGATTGTGAAGCCGGCGCCCGTTCCGAAGGTGAGCGTGCCCGCGCTGCTCAGCGTGCCCGTGCCACCCGTGCCGCCGATGCCTTCGGTGCCTCCGGATCCAAAGTTGCCGCCGTTCGCTCCGCCCAGCACAAGAGCGCCACCCGCACCGATCGCGATGGCGCTCGTGGCGTCTACGGCGACGGAGCCTGCACCGCCGTTGCCGCCGTTGTCGGCGCCAGTGTTAAAGGGGTCGAGGCCGCCGCCGCCGCCGCCTCCGCCGATGAGGAGGGTCTGGCCTACGGTCAGCGTGGTCCCGCTTTGAACCAAGACCGTGCCGCTGCCGCCATTGCCACCGTTCTTGAAGCCGGCACCGCCGCCTGCGCCACCGACCAGCATGCTGTAGTTGGTCGTTAGGTTGGCGTTGGTCAGCGTGAGGGTTCCAGCCGAGCCGGCGCCACCGGGCGTGCTGTCGCCATTGCCGCTGTCGCTCCCGCCACCACCACCGCCGCCGCCGACGCCGACATAATCGTAGGCACGCGTGTTGCTGATGGTCAGGCTGTTGGGCGCGTTGGCACCGGCACTCGCCGTCTTGCCGGACACGTCGTTGCCGTCACCATCCACGACACGTCCGCCGCCACCGCCACCGCCGCCGCCGCTGTTCCCTGAGATATTG
>JAEZMP010000269.1 GCA_023442215.1 Pseudomonadota bacterium | reverse complement strand
CCTTACGGTTGTCCGCCACGAGGCGATTGGTCGGCGCGGCGGCGCGCGAGGCGGACATGGATCGTCTCCCTGAAAGTGGGAGCCGGGCCATCGCGGGCCGCGGCTCCAAAGCTTGCATCCGGTACCGGCCTGCGGCCCGGAAAGGTCTCGTCGGTCGTTCAGATCAGGCCAGCATGGGCCATCGCGGCCTCGATCTCCTTGGACGTCGCCGGTCCGATTGGCACCAGCGGCAGGCGGACTTCGTTCGCCAGCCGGCCGAGCACCGACAAGGCATATTTGGCCCCTGTCGGGTTCGGTTCAAGGAACAGCGCCCGATGCAGCGGCATCAGCTTGTCCTGATATTCCAGCGCCTTGGCATAGTCGCCGGCGAGGCAGGCGGCCTGGAACTCGGAGACGAGCTTCGGGGCCACGTTCGCCGTCACCGAGATGCAGCCGACGCCGCCGTGGGCGTTGAAGCCGAGGGCGGTGGCGTCCTCACCCGAGAGCTGGACGAAGTCGGGACCACAGGCCTCGCGCTGCAGGCTGACGCGGGCGAGGTTCGCGGTGGCGTCCTTGACGCCCTTCACCGTCGGGCAGTCGGCGAACAGCCGCGCCATCGTCTCCACGCTCATGTCGATCACCGAGCGCGGGGGGATGTTGTAGATATAGAGCGGCAGCCCGGTCGCGCCCGCGACCGCCCGGAAGTGCTGGTAGAGCCCTTCCTGATTCGGCTTGTTGTAATAAGGGGTTACGACCAGCACGCCCTGGGCGCCCGCTTCCTCGGCGTGACGGGCGAGGCTCACGGCCTCCGCGGTGTTGTTCGAACCGGCGCCCGCCATCACCGGCACGCGGCCGTTGGCGACCTCGACGCACAGCGTCACGACGCGGCGGTGTTCCTCGTGGGAGAGGGTGGGCGATTCACCCGTGGTGCCAACCGGCACGAGGCCGTTTGTGCCCTCGGTAATCTGCCACTCGACGAAGTCGCCGAACGCCTTCTCGTCCACTTTGCCGTCGCGCATGGGCGTGACGAGCGCAGTGATCGATCCTCTGAACATGGCGTTTCTCCCGGCGTTCTTCGATCAACCTGCCTGGCGGGTGCCTTGGCCGCGCGGGGCAGGGATGGGATGGGCTTTATAGAAACTGGCTCGCCCGCCCCGGCGAAGATCGCTCGGGACAGGAGACGGATAGCCCCGTTCGGCTGCATCCGGCCGAGTCCGTCGGCCGGCACCTTCCGTGGGCGCGGGGCGCGACAATAGTCGCGCACCCGCCCCCCGGCAAGTCGCTCCGCCCGCGACGGCTTGCCCGTCTTCGGCGGCACTCAGAGCGAGGGCCGGGCCATGGTCGACAGGGTGTGAAGGAACGGGGTCTGCGGCACCACGACGAGTCCGTCGAACGGCCCGCTCATCTCCTGGACGAGGAACACCGCCGCGGCGAGAGAGGCCGCGCAGATCAGAAGGGCCGTGACCGTGACGGCATTGCGCGGCGCGAACAGGCCGAAGCCGATGAAGATGACGGTGAGCCAGCAGGCCAGCACGACGGTGAAGGCCGTCGGAAGCGTCGCCTCCCGGTCGGCGACGAGCTGCTGGCCCAGCGACCACAGCGTGGCGAACTCGCTGAGAGCGTCGCTGCGCAGCTCCGTCTGGACCGGAGTCGTCGGCTGGAGCATCCGGATAGACGTCTCGACGCCGCGGATCAGATCCGCGGGAGAGCGGCCGTTCTCCTCGGGAATCGCAGGGATCGTGAACCGCGCGTCGGGCCACAGGCCGTGGGCAGCCTTCACGACGAAGTGCTGAAGCCGCACACGGGCGGTGTCGGCCTCCGGCCCATAGCGGCGCAGCGTATCGTCGAGCCGCTCGGCGCCGCCGGCGAAAAGCTGAACATTGCGGTTGGCGTCGTCGAAATTGCCCTTCACCGACGCCGTCATCAGGCCGAGCACGAGGGAGGCCAGCGTGGCGATGGTGCCGACCCCGAGCTTGACGAGGTCCTGGGTATCGCTGGAGCGGTGATGGTCGCGCAGATAGCCGCGCATCGTGAGGGCGCCGAGTGCGCCGCCGAACACGCAGACGAAGACGATCACGCCGATCAGCCAGGCTTCCATGCTTCCAGCTCCCCGGCATTGCCGAATCCCGCGGCGCGCCCGCGTCACACCTCATATCGCATGAGACGATGCGGGGTTACGCCGGCTTCGCGCTGAAACCGCGAAATCGCTCGCAAAACAACACGGGATGGACTGGAAAAACAAAAAGGCGGCCTGCGAGGGCCGCCTTCTTTGTCTTCCGATCCGGACCTTCCGGCCCGATCTTCCATCCGGATCGCATGTGGATCCATCCGGATGTTTAGAAGAGTGGTGCGGTCGAGAAGACTCGAACTTCCACGGGTTGCCCCACAGCGACCTCAACGCTGCGCGTCTACCAATTCCGCCACGACCGCATCGCCGGTTCTCGCCGGCCCGCAGCGTGTAACAAATCGCTCTGCCGGGTTCAAGGGCATCGATGGCGTCATTTTGAAGTTCTCCACCGCCCGCCGTCGCACCCTTCAGGCGGTGTTTGTGCCGCGCGCTGTTGACAGGCAACGGCCGATTTGCGCCATATCGCTGGGCTGCGGCCGTGATGCCGCCTGCCGCGGGGCCGAGAGTGGATATCTATCTCCCGATTGCGGAAATCCCGTTGAACCTGTTCCTGATTCTGGGGATGGGGGCCGCGGTCGGGTTCGTCTCGGGGCTGTTCGGCATCGGCGGCGGATTCCTGCTGACGCCGCTGCTGATCTTCACCGGCGTTCCGTCCGCCGTCGCGGTCGCGACGGTGACGCCGCAGATGGTGGCGTCCGCCGCCTCCGGCGCGCTCAGCTACTGGCGCCGCAAGCTCATCGATTTCCGCCTGTCCGGCCTTCTGTTCGTGTCCGGCGCCGCCGGCACCGCGCTCGGGACCTGGACGTTCTCCATCCTGTCCGGCCGCGGCCAGCTCGATGTCGTGATCGCCATTTCCTACATGGTGCTGCTCGGCATCGTCGGAGCGCTGATGGTGGTCGAGGCGGCCCGCGCGGTGATCCGCAGCCGCCGCGCCGGGTCCCGCCCGCAGGGCCGCCGCCCGAACAGCCACAACTGGATCCAGCGCCTGCCGCTGAAGATGCGGTTCCGCGCGGCCCGGCTCTATGTCAGCGTCATCCCGATCGTCGTGCTCGGCGCGGGGATCGGCTTCATCGGCTCGCTGCTCGGCGTCGGTGGCGGCTTCATCCTGGTGCCGGCGCTGATCTATCTCCTGCGGGTGCCGACCTCCATCGTCATCGGCACGTCGCTGATCCAGACGCTCGGCACCATGGTCGTCGCCACGGTGCTGCATTCGGTGACGTCCGTTTCGGTCGATGGCCTGCTTGCCTTCATCATGATGGTCGGCGGGGTGATCGGCGCCCAGTTCGGCACCCAGGTCGGCCTCAGGCTGAGGGGAGAATATCTGCGCGGCCTTCTGGGCTTGCTGGTGCTCGCCGTCGGCCTGCGATTCGGCGTGCAACTCGTCGTCCAGCCCGCCGATCTCTATTCGCTGGCCGTGCTGGAATGGGGAGGCCGGCCATGAGGCGGCAGCAGGCCGGCGGCGCACTTTGGCGTCCCGCGCGGTGGCTGCGCGGCGCGGTCCGCTTCGCTGCGCTCGCACTCGCCGCACTCGGCGTCGAGGCCGCGCCGGCCGCGGCCGAGACGGTGGTCGCCTCGGTGTCGAGCCCGCGCATCGACATCTCGTCGAACTTCATCGGCGCCGAGATCGTCGTGTTCGGCGTCGTCGAGCGCGCCCACGACGAACCGATGCCGCCGGACGGCTACGATGTCGCCGTGGTGGTGCGCGGCCCGCCGCAGCGGGTCGCCAGCCGCCGCAAGGAGCGCGTCGCCGGCTTGTGGATCAACGGCGCGTCGGAGGAGTTCGTCGGCGTGCCGGCGTTCTATGCGCTCGATTCGACCCGTCCCGTCAGCGAGATCGCCGCGCCGCGGGTGCTGGAGGTGTTCCGCATCGGGCTCGACAACACCAGCTTCGGCGTCGGCCCGGTGCAGCGGGACGATCCGTTCCGCGCCGCCATTGTCAACCAGCGCACGGCGGCGGGCCTGTTCCGCGAGCGTCCCAACTCCGTCACCATGCTCACGCCGACCTTCTTCCGCGTGACGGTCCTTCTGCCGAAGGACGTTCCGGACGGGCTCTACAGCGTCGAGACCTATGTTTTCGCCTCCAAGCGCATGGTGGCGTCCGAGCTGTCGGCGCTGAAGGTGGAGAAGGTCGGCCTTGAGGCGCAAGTCCACGACATGGCCGTGAACGCGCCGCTGCTCTACGGCCTCCTGATGGCGGCGCTGGCGCTGGCGACGGGCTGGCTGGGCGGCGTTGTGTTCCGCCGCGACTGATCGCGGCGCGGCGTTAAGATCGCTCATGCCCGCATCATGGCCGACCGGTTCCCTGTGCCATTGCAGGTATCGTCACCGGAGGTCGTGAAGCGTGGCGGCGACGACATCGCGCCCGGACACGCGCTGCACCGGCTGGCCCAGCGGCGCTGAAACAAAGCCTTGGGCTTACATCCTTGTCGTTCGGATCGGTTCGATCCGAACGGGATGTGTTCTAGCCGCCCGCGAGCCCGCCGGCGGTGACGGCATAAAGCCGGTCCGCGCCGATGAGATGCACCCTGAGGTGCGCGCGGGGCAGGATGGCCGCGAAGGCGGCATCGAGCACGTTGAGCCCGCCCGTCAGCGCGCCGAAGGCCGGCAATACCTTGCGCGCGGCGGTCGCGGCGATGCAGCGCCGCCGCAGCGAACGGCCGCGCCCGACGACACGCGCCGCAGGATGCAGGTGGCCGGCGATC
>JAEZMP010000614.1 GCA_023442215.1 Pseudomonadota bacterium | reverse complement strand
ACTTCATCCTTCACCGGGCAGGCATCGGCGTCGACATAGATCATCGTTGTGGGGTCGTCCTCTTCGCGGTGCGCGCTGACCGCCCAGCAGGGCATGCCGCTCCGGCTCGTGAACGCTCGCCGCCCGTAGGCCGAACGGCAAGCGCTGTCGCCCGAAACTGGCTATTGCATCCGCCGCGGTCAATGCGCGCCGCCGCCGCCTCCTCCGGCCCGCGGCCGGCGCATCAACGGCGCCAGGGGTATCAGCAGCATGAACGTGACGGCCAGCAGCACGAAGATGTCGGCGAGCGCCATGACGTAAGCTTGGCCGCGTGCGAGCGTCGCGAGCTGGCGCAGCGCCATCGTGCCTGCCTCCGTCCCCTGGTCCGAGAACTGCTGCGTCATGTCCGCGAGCCAGTCGTTCGCGACCGCGTTGCCCTGGTCGAGCGCTTCGTGCAGGCGTTCGATGTGCAGATCCCACCGGTTGTTGATGAAGGTGTTGATGGCGGCGAGGCCGACGGCTCCGCCGAGATTGCGCATCAGGTTGAACAGCCCGGACGCCGATTTCAGGGTGGCCGGCGCCAGCGTGCCGAGCGCCACGTTATTGATGGGAATCATGCAGAACATCAGGGAAACGCCACGGAAGACCTGGGGCAGCGCAAGCTCCCAGAAATCCCAGTCCGCCGTCACCTTGGTCATGATCCAGCAGCCGATGGCGAAGCCGATAAACCCGGCCGACATCATGATTCGCGGATCGACCCTCTGTGCCAGCCGACCCGCGATCGGCGCGGTAATGAACATGCAGGCGCCGGACAGGAACATCGTCTGGCCGATTTCGAGCGAGTTGTAGCCGCGGACGTGTCCGAGAAACAGCGGGTAGATATAGGTGAGCCCATAGAGCCCGATTCCGAGGGTGAAGGTGAACAGGCAGCCGACAGCGAAATTCCGGTCCTTGAATGCGCTCATGTTCACGATCGGGACGTCACGCGTCAACGCGCGCCAGAAGAACAGCACCGCTCCGATCACCGTGGCGACCGCGAATATGCGGATCGATTCGTCTTCGAACCAGTCGTTGCGGGCGCCTTCTTCAAGCACATATTCGAGGCTGCAAAGGAACAGGGCCAATGCGGCGAGGCCGAACCAGTCGAACTTGGCGAGCAGGCTCAAGTCTGGCTCGTCGAAATCGATGAGCGCGATCGCCGCGACGGTCACGAAAATACCGGGCAGGATGTTGATGAAGAACAGCCAGTGCCAGGATTGCCACTCGGTCAAATATCCGCCGACCGTCGGCCCGATGGGCGGCGCCAGCGTGGCGATCAGGCCGACGATGGGGGCGATGATACCCTGCTTGGAACGCGGGAAGATCGAATAGGCGGCCGAGAACACGCTCGGGATCATCGCGCCGCCCAGGAAGCCCTGAAGCGCGCGCCAGAAGATCATCTCGTTGATGCCGCTGGACAGGCCGCAGAACAGGCTGGTGATGGTGAAGCCGCCGGCCGAAATCGCGAACAGCCAGCGCGTCGAGATTGCCTGGGCAAGATAGCCGGACAGCGGGATCATCACGACTTCGGCGATGAGGTACGCGGTCTGAACCCACGACATCTCGTCGGTCGAGGCCGAAAGGCCAGCCTGGATCTCCGAAAGCGAAGCCGACACCACCTGAATGTCGAGCAGCGCCATGAACATGCCGACGGCCATCGACATGAAGGCGAGAAGCCGGCGCGGGTCGATGCGGTCCGGATCTGCCGCAGGCGCGGCCGATGCGGCTCCCGCCCGCGGCTTCTGGGAAATGGCGTTGCTGCCCGTGCTCATGTCGGCTGCCCGGCTTCCATCGCGTTCGCCCGCCGGGCGTTTAGCCCGCGGACCGGCGCGGTCCTGATCAATGCGAGGCGGCGGGGCCGCGCATATCGATGTCGACGACGACGGACAGGCCCGGGCGAAGGATCGGGTTCTTCTGGTCCGCCGGGCTGATGTCGATCCGCACCGGAACGCGCTGGGTGATCTTCGTGAAGTTCCCCGTGGCGTTTTCCGGCGGCAGCAGGCTGAAGGTCGCTCCGGATCCCGGCGCGATGCTGGTCACGGTGCCGTGCACCGCATTGCCGTCGAGCGCATCGACCGAGATCGTCACCGGCAGGCCCGGCTTGATGTGGGCGAGCTGGGTTTCCTTGTAGTTCGCCTCGACATAGTAGCTGTCGTCGGGCACGAGCGCGCCGATGCGCCCGCCGGGCTGGACATAGGCGCCGACATTGACCGCACGATTTCCGAACACGCCATCAACTGGGGCGCGGACGTCGGTGTTGTCGAGATCGAGTTCGGCCTTGTGAACCTGGGTGAGCTGCTCGGCGAGCTGGCGTTCGGCCTCCACCTTCTGGGCGGTGAGGACGTCGCGCTGGCCCTCTGCCGCGGCCACGCCGGCATTCGCAGCGGCGACGGCCGCCTTCGCCTTGTCGAGGCCGGCCCGCGCCTCGTCGACCTGCTTCTGCAGGCCGGCCGGCGTATCGAGCAGCGCGCTGGCGCGCTTGAAATCGGCCTC
>JAEZMP010000189.1 GCA_023442215.1 Pseudomonadota bacterium | reverse complement strand
GGGCAGGGAAGGGGGTATCGCGCCCCTTCCCTGCGTGGGCGTAATTTTAAGCCCTTTACGCCGGCGAGCCCAACTCACGTTCCACGGCCCCAACGAGCCTATCGTCCGACGGCGCGATGTCGGGCGAGAAGCGGTCCACGACCGCTCCGTCGCGGCTAATCAGGAATTTTTCGAAGTTCCAGAGCACCTCGGGCTCCGGGTTCGGGTTCCTGCCGCGTCCGCTCAGCATCGCGCGGAACGCCTCGCTGTCGCGCGCCTTCGGCTGCGCGGCGACGAGCGCTGCGTAGAGCGGGTGCTTGTTCTCCCCGACCACCGTGATCTTGGAGAACATCGGGAAGTCGATGGCGTAGACCGTCGAGCAGAACGTCTGGATCTCGCCGTCGTCTCCGGGCTCCTGGCCGGCGAAGTCGTTGGCCGGGAAGCCGAGCACCACGAAACCCCGGTTACGGTAGGTCTCGTAAAGTGCCTCGAGGGCCTCGTACTGGGGCGTCAGGCCGCATTTCGAGGCCGTGTTGACGATGAGCAGCACCTTTCCCGCATAGGCGGCAAGGGAGGTGTCGGTCCCGTCGATGGTCCTGAGCGGGATCGCTCGCAGGTCGGTCATGGCAGAGGCCTTTCCGGCACCGCGTACGGGGTGCCCGGTTTGCGCACGGCGAGGCGGCGATGCCACCCGCATCCAAGGCGGTGCCACGAAGCCGAGGCTCTCAGACACCGTCGGCGGGATCATAGCCCCGACATCGCTGAAACGCACCGGCCGGCACGCCCGCTTCTGCCGCGGTACAACCCGTTGCGATGCCGCACCGCACACCCTCGGGCGAGACACCACGCGCGGTTTTGCTATAGTTGCGGCAGGGCAGGGGTGCAGGCATGGCAGATCCATTCTATTCGATCCGCGTGGGAAGGAACGAGAACTCGCAGGGGCTACCCCTTCGCGACATCCTCAACCTGTTCTATGCGCTGTACAAGAACCTGGACAAGGATGGTCTGTTCTTCGAATATTTCGGTCAGAAGTGCATCCGGAACGAGGGCCGGGACGCGCTGATAAAGCGACCCGAGGACGACATTCTCTTCAAGCTGAAGAAGAAGAATGTGTGGCCGATCGAGTACAAGATCCTCTCCTACAGCGAGGAGGATCTCTTCGACATCGTCGAATATATCTACCACCACATATCGGTTCCGGTGGATGGCCGGCCGGCGCGAAACTGCCTCTGCCGGAAGCACTGGACGGTGTTCGACCGGGACGCGGCCAAGGCGAAGTTCCGGCGCGAGGTGAACGCGCTCCTGGAGAGCTATCGCGGCCATTTCGAGATGTCGGCGACCGGGCAGGTGCTGCAGAAGGCCAATCCCGGCTTCGAAGCGCTCGTCGAATCGGACCCGGCGGCCGATGACGATATCCGGGATGCGATCGACGCCGCAGTCACGAAATTCCTGAAGCCGGGCGCCACGGTCGACGGCCAACGCGAAGCCGTCCGCGGCCTGGCCGCCGTGCTGCGCCGCATCGAACGCCATGCCGAGTCAGAAGCATCCGAGACCGACGGCGAGTTCCTGGTAGAATTCTCCCACAGCGTCCATGCGCTCAGGGACCGGACGTGGGTCGATCGCGACCGCGATCCCGTCGTCCTGGAGCTGATGTTCTATCTGCATCTCTCCACCATCTATGCGCTGCTTCGGAAGGTGGGCGACGGGCAGGCGTAAAGCCGGTCAGGTCGCGGCATCCGGCCGGCCGGCGTGTTCGCGCCCGCCCTCCAGAACCATACAGTCGATCAGGTCCCGGGCCAAGGCTGAGGGTTCGGGACCCGGCCGCACCCAGTAGCCGCTGTCCACCCGCGAAAGCGGCGGGCCGACGGCGACGAGTGTGCCGTCGGCGATCGCGCCATCGATCAACCCGGCCCAGCCGAGCGCGATGCCCTGGTCGGCAATGGCTGCCTGAACGACGAGCCCGTAGGTGTTGAGGCTGAGATCGCCGGGACCCCGGTCGGCGTCGAGTTCCGCCGACGCGAACCAATCCCGCCACGAGAACCAGCGCGGATGGGGCGTGCTCTGCAAATGAAGCAGCGGCAGCCCGGCGATCCGCCGCGGGTCGCGCCCCAGAGCATGGCGTGCCGCGAATTTCGGGCTGCAGACCGGATAGACGCATTCCTCGAACAGCTGCACCGCGCCGGCGCCGAAATCCGCCCGCATGCCGAACAGCACGGAGACGTCGCCGGCCTCGTCGCTGCCCGGATCGGCCGCGGCGGAGGCGATGATGTGGACTTCGGTTTCCGGCCGCACCAGCCGAAACCGGGCGACGCGCGGCATCATCCAGAACGAGGCAAACCCGTAATCGGTGAACAGCCGCAGGGCCGGCCGCTGCCGAAGGCGCCGCACGGCGCGGGCGCCTGCATCGAGTTCGGCGACGGCGGCACTGGCGGCGCGGTGCAGCCGCTCGCCGGCCGGCGACAGCCGGCTGCCGCGATGCCCCCGTTCCAGCAGCACCGCGCCGAGCTGCTCTTCGAGCGAGCGCACGATATAGCTGACGGCCGGCTGGGAGAGGCCGAGCTCACGCCCTGCGGCGGTGAGGCTGCCGAGCCGCCCCACTGCCTCGAACACCCGAACCCAGCCGAGATCGAGCAAGCGGTCGGCCATAAAATCTCCTGATGCCAGCTATCGAAAACGGGCGGCTTCACAGGCCGGGCCATTTAACGGCCTGATGATCGACAGGGCAAGGCGGGCGAAAGACCCGAAACAGGGCACCCCTTCTTGCGGCGGCCCGTCGCGTGACGGGCGCGTTCCCGTGGCAGCGTCGCCACCAACCTTCCGAGGGGTCGACCATGAAGCGCTTTCTCCGGGCTGCCTGTGCCCTGTCCGTGTCCGTATCTTTGACGATGTCGCTGTCGCTGGCCGCCGGGACCGCCTTCGCGGCCGATGCGCCGTCCTGCAAGACGATCCGCATGTCCGATCCGGGCTGGACGGACATCACCTCCACCAACGCCATCGCCGGCGAAGTGCTCGCCGGGCTCGGCTACAAGCAAGACGTGCAGACCCTTTCGGTGCCGATCGGCTACGAATCCATGAAGAACGGCGATCTCGACGTCTTTCTCGGCAACTGGATGCCGGCCCAGCAGAAGTTCATCGATGCGCTGGACGAGGCCAAGGCCGTCGAGGTGCTGGGCACCAATCTGACCGGTGCCAAGTTCACGCTCGCCGTGCCGAACTACGTCGCCGAGTCCGGCGTGAAGGACTTCAAGGACCTCGCCCCGAATGCCGACAAGTTCGGCAGCGAGATTTTCGGCATCGAACCCGGCGCGCCCGCCAACGCGAACATCCAGAAGATGATCGATGCCGACGATTTCGGCCTCAAGGGCTGGAAGGTGGTGGAGTCGGGCGAGCAGGCGATGCTGGCGCAGGTCCGGCGCGCGACCAACGGCAAGAAGTGGATCGTCTTTCTCGCCTGGGCGCCGCATCCGATGAACGAGACGTTCGCCATCACCTATCTCGCTGGCGGCGACGCTTATTTCGGAGCGAACTATGGCGGCGCGGACGTGCGCACCCTCGCGCGGAGCGGCTGGTCGGCCGAGTGCCCGAACGCGGCCGCGCTGTTCCGGAACTTGACGTTCGATCTCGCCATGGAGAACGCCATGATGGGCAAGATTCTCGACGACGGCGAGGAGCCCTCCGCCGCCGCGAAGGCGTGGCTGAAGGCCCATCCGCAGGCGCTCGAACCGTGGCTTGCGGGCGTGACGACGTTCGACGGCAAGCCGGGGCTGCCCGCCGTCAAGGCCGCGCTTGGGCTTTGACACCGCCACCCGGGGATCATCGTGACGGCCGGCCGGCGAAGGCGGCGCCGTGATCCCCGACCGACCGGGCGGTGCCCGCCTGGCCGCTGCTGAACGCGGCCGGCACAGGCGGCGCCCGCCTTCTTGCCCCGGCGGAGCCTTCGATGACGCGCCCCAACATTCTCGTGCTGATGGTCGACCAGTTGAACGGAACGCTGTTCCCGGACGGTCCGGCCGAGTTCCTCCATGCCCCGCATCTGAAGGCGCTGGCGCGTCGTTCGGCGCGGTTCGCCACCGCCTACACGGCGAGCCCGCTGTGCGCCCCCGCGCGCGCTTCCTTCATGTCCGGCCAGCTTCCGAGCCGCACCCGGGTCTACGACAATGCCGCGGAGTTCCCCTCCGACATCCCGACCTTCGCCCACCATCTGCGCCGGGTCGGCTATCGCACCATCCTTTCAGGCAAGATGCACTTCGTCGGCCCCGACCAGCTTCACGGCTTCGAGGAGCGGCTGACGACCGATATCTACCCGGCAGATTTCGGCTGGACGCCGGATTATGCCCGGCCCGGCGAGCGCATCGACTGGTGGTATCACAATCTCGGTTCCGTCACCGGCGCCGGGGTGGCGGAGATCACCAACCAGCTCGAATATGACGACGAGGTCGCCTACCACGCGGGCCGCCGCCTCTACGATCTCGCCCGGCGCGCCGACGAGCGGCCGTGGTGCCTCACGGTCAGCTTCACCCACCCGCACGATCCCTATGTGGCGCGGCGGCGCTTCTGGGATCTCTACGAGGAATGCCCGGCGCTCGATCCGGTGGTGCCGCCCATCCCGTTCGACGCCCAGGACCCGCATTCCCGACGACTGATGCTGGCGAGCGACCATGCGGCGAGCCCCGTGACCGACGAGGACGTCCGCCGATCCCGTCGGGCCTATTTCGCCAACATCTCCTATATCGACGAGAAGATCGGCGAACTCCTCGACATTCTCGACCGCTGCCGGATGGCCGACGATACCGTCGTCGTGTTCGTGTCGGATCATGGCGACATGCTCGGCGAGCGCGGGCTGTGGTTCAAGATGAACTTCTTCGAAGGGAGCGCCCGCGTGCCCCTGATGATCGCCGCGCCCGGCCTTTCCGCAGGTCTGGTGGAGCGGCCGGTCTCCACTCTGGACGTGCTGCCGACCCTTGCCGATCTCGCCGCACTCGATCTATCGGGTGTCATGCCGTGGACCGACGGCGAGAGCCTCGTTCCGCTCGCGCGGGGCGAGGGCGGGCGCGGGCCGGTGCCGATGGAATATGCGGCGGAAGGCTCGGAGGCGCCGCTCGTCGCGTTGCGCGACGGGCCGTGGAAGCTGGTGCTGTGCGAGCTCGACCCGCCCATCCTCACCAATCTCGACGACGATCCGCATGAGCGCGACAACCGTGCCGGCGATCCCGCCTGCGCCGCTATCCTGTCGCGGCTGAGTGCGGCGATGCGGCAACGCTGGGATCTCGCCCGGTTCGATGCGGATGTCCGGGCGAGCCAGGCCCGCCGCCACGTGGTCTACGAGGCCCTGCGCAACGGCGCCTATTATCCGTGGGATTTCCAGCCGTTGCAGAAGGCGTCGGAGCGCTACATGCGCAACCACATGGATCTGAACGTTCTGGAGGAGGCGCAGCGCTATCCCCGCGGCGAGTGACGCGGCAGGGTGGCGGCGCGGGAGGACCCGCGCCGGGCCGCGGCGCGGCAGATCGGGCTCAGGAAAGCCCGTAGAACGCCGCGCAGTTGCCGCCGAGCACGGCGGCGCGTTCGGACGGGGAAAGCCGCTCGCTCCAGCCTTCGACGATGGCCATCGTCCCGGGATAGTCCGCGCCGCAGGTCGCGACCGGCCAGTCTGAGCCGATCATGCAGCGCCCCACGCCGAACGCCTCCAGCACGATGTCGAGATAGGGATGGAAGTCTGCGCGGCGCGCCGGCACGGCTCCCGGCAGCGTGGCGAGGCCGGAGAGCTTGCACCAGACGTTCGGCCGGCGCGCGATCGCCTCGATCCCGTCGCGCCATTCCGCGGTGAAGTGGCCGTCGATGACCGGCTTGGCGATGTGGTCGACCACGATCATCTGGTTCGGCAAGCGGTCGACCAGCGCGATGGCGGCCTTCAGGTGCGGCGGCTTCAGCAGAAGATCGTAGGTGAAGCCGTGGCGCTCGAGGAGGCCGACGCCGCGCACGTGGGCCTCGCTCGCCGCGAAGCCGACGTCCGGGTGGTCGTGCACCAGCATCCGGAACCCCTTCAACAGGGGCCTGCCGCGATAGGCCTCAAGGTCGCGCTCGACGTCGGCAGCGCAGAGGTCGAGCCAGCCGACCACGCCCTTGATGCGCGGGTTCGCGGCGGCAAGGTCGAGCAGGAAGTCCGTCTCGGCCTTCAGTTCCCGCGCCTGCACGGCGACGGTCGCGTCATAGCCCGTCGCGTCGAGCAGCGGCTCGAGGTCGGCGGGCAGGAAGTTGCGGCGGAGCGGCTCCTCCGCCGGGCCCATCCAGGTGAAGTCGCCCGGATTGGCCTCGTAGTCCCAGAAGTGCTGGTGCGCGTCGATCTTCATGGACGGTTCCCCCAATTGCCCGCGCGGGTCGCGCCTACTCGGCCGCCTCGACGCGGTGGATCAGGTACATGATTCCCTCGCTCATGCGGCCGTAATCGCGCGTGTTCTCCAGTTCGCCTGAAATGCGGTAGTCGTTCATCACCACGATGCGGTCGGCGAGGGTGATCATCTCCGGCATGTCGCTGGTGATCAGCAGGATCGCGGTGCCGCTGTCGGACAGCTCGCGCAGCAGCTCGTGCAGGTACGCCTTGGTCTTGATGTCGATGCCGACCGACGGCTCGTCGACGATCAGCACATCGATCCCCGCCGCCAGCCACTTCGCGACGCTGATCTTCTGCTGGTTGCCGCCGGAGAGGTTGCCGACGATCTGCTCGAGCGACGGCGTGCGCACCTCGAGCTTGCGGATATAGGGCTCGACCGTGCGGCGCACGGTGCGGTCGGTCAGAAGGCCGAGGCGGTTGGCGAGCCGGCGCCACACGGTGATGCCGGCATTCTCCAGCACCGTATGGATCAGCACGAGGCCTTCCTGCTTGCGGTCTTCGCTGACATAGCCGATCCGGTAACGATGGATCGCGTCGGCGACCGTCGCGATCTTCGCCGCCTTGCCGGCCACCTCCACCGTGCCCGCAGTCACCGGATGCGCGCCCATGATGCACTTGGCGAGTTCGGTGCGGCCGGCGCCGACGAGGCCGTAGAGGCCGACGATCTCACCCTTGCGGACGTTGAGGTCGATGTCGCGGTGACCGAGCGCGGTGGAGACGCCCGTCAGCTTCAGCGCCGTTGGGGCGGCTTCGAAGTGCCGCGTCGGCCAGTTCGCGATCTGCTCGCTGCGGCCGATCATCAGCCGCACCAGGTCGTGCCGGCCCATGCCCGCCATCGACTGGCTCGCGCAGGCATTGTGGCCGTCGCGCAGCACCGTGACGCGGTCGCAGATTTCCTGCACTTCCTCCAGCTTGTGGCTGACGAACAGCATGCTCACGCCGTCGTCCCGGAGCTTGCGGAGGAGGTCGAACAGCGCCACCGTCTCGTGCGGGGTGAGCGAGGCGGTCGGTTCGTCCAGCAGCAGCACCCGCGACTTCAGCGACAGCGCCTTGGCGATCTCGACGAGCTGCATCTTGGCGACGGAGAGCTGCGAGACCGGCGTGCGCGGGTCGATGTCGAGGCCGAGCACGCCGAGCCAGTGGCGCGCCGTCTCGTTGAGGGCCTGATAATCAACGGTCTTGAGGGGGTGGGTGGCGAGCCTTTCCAGCGAGATGTTCTCGCCGACCGTGAAGCGCGGGATCAGGTTGCGCTCCTGATGCACGACGCCGATGCCACGCGAGGTAGCATCGCGGGTGCCTCGGAGCTCGACCGGGGCGCCGTCGAGCAGGAGCGTTCCGCCGTCCGGCCGGTGCACGCCGGTGATGATCTTGATCAGCGTGGACTTGCCGGCGCCGTTCTCGCCGAGCAGCGCATGGATCGAGCCCGGCTCGAGCCGCATGGAGACGTCCTGCAACGCCTTCACGCCGGGGAAGAACTTGGAGACGGCGCGCGCCTCAAGGACGGGAACGGTCGCGGGGGAGGAAAGATCGGCCATCGCTCAAATCCTCTTCGCGGTCTTGGCGAGACGGACCTCGCGGAAGCGGTTGATGCCGACCGCCCACAGGATGAGGACGCCGAGCACCACCTGCACCAGGAACGGGTCGATGTTGAACAGCACCAGAGCCTGGGTGATGATCGCCACGATGGCGACGCCGAGCAGGGTGGCCGGCACGCTGACGTGACCGCCGCTCAGCACCGCGCCGCCGATGACGGGCGCGGCGAACGACAGGATCAGCCAGTCGTCGCCGATGGTGGGCTGGCCGATCTGCAGCCGGGCGACCAGCGCGACGCCGGCGAGCGCCGCGAGCAGGCCGGACAGCGCATGGGCGGCCACGATGGTCTTTCGCACCGAGATGCCGGAGAGTTCGGCCGCGTGTTCGTTGCCGCCGACCGCGAGAATGCAGCGGCCGAGCGCCTGCCGGTTCAGCAGGAACCACAAAAGCACCGCCACCACCGCCGTCACCACAGCGAGCCATGGCAGCGGGCCGACGATGTTGGTGTTGCCGAAGTCCTTCACGATCTGCGGGATCTCGTAGAACGGCGAGGCGCGCGTGATGCCGAGATTGATGCCCTTGAACACCGAGAGGCTGGCGAGGGTGATGATGAACGCCGAAATGCCGGTCCAGGCGATGAAAATGCCGTTGAGCATGCCGGCGACGACGCCGATCGCGAGCGCAAGCACCAGCGCGACGGGTACCGGCAACCCCCACACCTGCATCATGCCGGCGAAGGCGATGGCCGCGAGGCCGCCGATGGCGCCGACCGACAGGTTCATCTGCCCGATGGCGATGATGATCATCTGCGAGAACGCGATCAGCGCATTCACCGCGATGGCGAGCAGCAGCACCTGGATGTTGAACGGCGACAGGAACGAGGGATTGAAGCCGCCGACCAGCGCGATGGCGATCAGGGTGGCGATGAGCGGGCCGAACCAGTCGGTGCGGGCGTAACGCGAGAGATATGCCATCAGATCATCCTCCGGCTCGCGAGGAACAGCCTGCGCGCCTTGTCGAGCAGCACCGCGACCAGGAGCAGGATGCCGAGGCAGGCCTGGACCCAGAATTCGCCGATCTGGAGCAGCAGCAGCCCGCTCGTCAGCATGGTCACGAGCAGGGCGCCGAGGAAGGTGCCGAGCACCGAAACGCGCCCGCCCGACAGGAGCGTTCCGCCGAGCACGGGGCCGAGGAACGCGGGCAGAAGCCAGTCCTGGCCGAGCTGGCCCGCCATGGCGGGAATGGCCGCGCCGTTTCGGGCGACCAGCATCAGTGCGGCGATGGAGGCCAGCAGGCCGGAAAGCAGGTGGCAGAGCACCACGACGCGGTCGACGCGGACGCCCGACAGCACGGCCGCCTCGGGCTTGGCGCCAGCGGCCAGCATCTCGCGGCCGAGCGGCGTCAGGCGGTAGAGCACCACGAGCGCGAGCGACACCACCACCGCCACGATCAGCAGGGGCGAGATCACGCCGGCGAGCTTCATGCGGCCGAGCATCGTGAAGGCCGGCGGCAGCCCGCGGAAGGATTCGGCGCGGGTGATGAACACCATCACCCCGAAGAAGATGCTCATGGTCGCGAGCGTGATGATGAAGCTGTGCAGCCCCGAGCGGACCACCGCGATGCCGTTGACGGCGCCAAGGGCCGCGCCGAGGGCGAGGCCGCCGATGAGCGCGACTGGCCACGGCAGCCCCGCGACCTCGATCAGCGCGCCGAACGTCATGGCGGCGCAGACGCCGATGGCACCGACGGCGAGGTTGAGGCCGCCGGTCACGATCACCGCCATCATCGACAGGCCGATCACGATGTTGACGGCGGCGGTGCGGCCGAGTGTGAACAGGTTGAACGACGACAGGAAGCCCTTGGTCGCCAGCCCGAACAGCACCGTGAACACCACGATCAGCACGATCAGGCCGAATTCGTTCGACAGGAGGAACCGCAGAGAGGCGTTGGGCCCGCGTTGGTCGGCCGGCGGCGCCTGCGGCACCGGAGCGCCCGCCGGGCTCTGTTCGACATTCATCGCATCACCTCGAATATTCTGCCGGCTTCGCTGGAACGCGCCTGTCGCGCGGCGGCTTGCAGTTCCCGCGCGGCACCGGTCGCCGGGCTCCGGTGGCGGGGCCTCGTGGCCCGGGGAAGTGTCGGATGCCGGCGTGTCGACGGAGAAGTCGGGCGGGGCCGAACCGCCGGCGCAGGCAACGGCAGGCATGCCGCCGTCGCATTGGCGCTTGCCGCGGATCCCGGTTCGCCGGGAATTCCTGTCGGATCGTGACGGGGCGTGCCGACCCGCCGGGGCGGGCCGGCCGGTCTCCGGTTATTCCGGCGCCGGCGGCCCGCAGGCACCGCGCACCGGGAAGGCGCGCGGCTCAGGACGTTCTGCTGCGGACGGGCGTCAGCCCGGGCAGTTCAGGTAGGTCTTCTCGAAGGTCGAGAACAGATCCTTCGTGATGCCCTGCATCGCGCTGACATAGTTGTCGACCTGCTCCGGGCCGACGAAAACCGTGCCCGAGTCGATGAAGTGGTCGGTCAGCGCGTTCTTCTTCCAGGGCGCATCGGCCTTTACCGTGCAGCCGCTGCGCAGCTTGTCGACCGCGAACGAGCCGATATAGCCCTGGCCGTAGGGGTTCTGCAGCATGGTGCCGGCGACGAAACCGTCCTTGATCGCCTTGATGACCACTTCATCGTGGTCGATGCCGACCATGACGATGCGCTTGTCGCCGATCTTGCGCAGCGCGTTGGCGGCGGTCACGGCCGGCACCCAGGCCGTGGTGATGATACCGTCGACGTCGTTGGCGTGAGCGGCGAGATAGGCGTTGATCTTCTCTTCCGCCGGCTCGGGCGCATCGATGTCGGCGATCACCTGCACGACCTCGGCACCCTCTTCCTTCGCTGCCTGGTTCACGGCGTCGATGCGGAGCTGGGTGTTCGGATCGACCAGGAAGCCGGTGAAGTGCGCGATGCGCTTCTTGCCGGCGGGCAGCCGCTTGATCAGCTCCTTGGTGCCGAGATAGGCGGAGTTGCCGGTGTCGGTGCCGAGGCAGAACGAGGCGTCCGAGGGATCCTTCAGGCAGCCGGCCGCCGCGATCACCGGGGCACCGGCGCCGACGAGCTCGTCAACCGTGGAGACCGAGCCGACCGGATCGCCGGGGAAGATGAGGAAGGCGTTGTAGCCCTGGGTCAGCAGGCTTTCCAGAAGCTGGTTCTGCGCGCTCAGCTCCCACTTCTGCGGAACCTTGTAGTCGGCGCCCGCGAGGCCGAAATCGCGCGCGGCGTCCTTGCCGGCCTGTTCCCAGGCGGCGAAATAGGGATGCGGTCCGCCGGGCACCAGCGCGACCTTCGTGTCGTCAGCAGCCTGCGCGACGCCGATGCCGGCCACGATGGCGATCGCGGCCGTGAGAATTCCCAAACGACGGGACATTCGTCCTCTCCTAAAAGTTTGTCCTCCCGGACCCCGGCCGCAGGAAGGAAGCGCCGTTGACGATCATTCTTGCGTGGGGTGCCTGAACCCTAGTATACAAGTGTTCAGGGCGCAACGCTTTTGTTGGCGGCGGGCCGTCCCCAAGGGCAGGCGGAAGGCTTGGCCGAAGGGCTCGCCCGGGCCGGCAAAGCGGCATGGCGCTGCGATTTCGGCGTCTTCTTCGGCTGGTCGGCCGACGATGCCGGTCCCCGGTAAAACGGCCGCGTCCGCGGTGCCTTTGGCGTCCATCGGGCGTTTCGGAGTTCTAGGATGTCTCTCCTCGCGCAGATGCCGGCCGAACACGATCGCAGCGAGGCGCCGCTCGACATCGCGTTCGTTCTGGACCGGCGGCAGCCCGTCTCCGATCAGGTCTACGAGGCGCTGAAGCAGGCGATCGTCAGCGTGCGCCTGCTGCCCGGCGCCTCGATCAGCGAGAACCGGATCGGTCGTCACTTCGGTGTGTCGCGCACGCCGATTCGCGCCGCGATCCTTCGCCTGGTCGACGACGGGCTGATCGAGGTGTTTCCGCAGCAGGGCAGCTTCGTCGCTCCGATCAAGCGGGGCGACCTCGCCGACAACCAGTTCGTCCGCCTCTCGCTGGAGGTGGCGGTGCTGCGGGAGGTTGCCGCCCGCTGGACGCCGGCGATGAGCGCCGCGTCGCGCGCGATCGTCGAGCGGCAGGCGGCCGCGGTGGCGGCCGGCGATGTCGAGGGCTTCCACGAGGCTGACGAGCGCTTCCACCAGATCATGACCGAATTCGCGGGCCGGCAGGGTGTCTGGCAGGCAATCCTGCTCGCCAAGACGCGTCTCACCCGCTTCATCCGCCTGTTCGGGCAGCGCGATCGGCTGCCGGACGCCATCGCCGAGCACACGGCCATTCTCGATGCGCTCGATGCCGGTGACACCGCGGAAGCGGAGGCGAGGCTCGTCTATCACCTCGACCGCATTTTCACGCTCGTGGAGCGGCTGCCGGAGGAGCGCCGCCGCTTCGTGGTCGATTGAGCGGCTGCGCCGCGTCCCCCGCATAAGCCAGGCGCCGCCCGACGGCGCATCAAGAAGGATCGGAATCCGGGATGGAACTTTCAGGGAAAATCGCCGCCGTGACCGGTGCCGGCGGGTCGATCGGCCGCGCGGTTGTCGCCCGTCTCGTCGCCGCGGGCGCCCAAGTCGCCGCCATCGACCGCAGCGCCGAGGCGCTTGCCGCGCTTTCGCACAGCCACGGCGAGGCGGTCTCGCTGCATGACGTCGACCTCGGCGACCTCGCAGCCACCGAACGGCTTGTGGACGAGATCGTCGCCGCCCGCGGCGGCATCGACATCCTCGTCAACAATGCCGGCATCCTGTCGAACGACAAGCTCGCCGCCACCAGTCTCGACGACTGGCACCGCATCATGGCCGTCAATGTCGATGCCGCGCTGGTGCTTACCCGCGGCGTGATGGCGGGCATGAAGGCGCGCGGCTGGGGCCGGATCGTCAATGTCAGCTCCTATGCCGCCAAGTGCGGCGGTCTCACTGCCGGTACGGCCTATACCGTCTCGAAGGCGGCGATGAACGGCCTCACCTTCAGCGCCGCGCGGGAGCTCGCCGGCTTCGGCATCACGGTGAACGCCATTGCCCCGGCCTACGTGCTCTCGCCGATGATCCTCGAGCAGTTGAGCGACGAGGACCGCGCCCGCCAGCTCGCCGCCATCCCCGTCGGCCGCTTCTGCGCGCCGGAGGAAGTCGCCCATGCCGTCGCCTTCCTCGCCTCGCCGCTGGCGGGGTTCATCACCGGCGAGATCGTTGACATGAACGGCGGCCTCCAGTTCGACTGACGCGCCGCCCGTGGGCGACGGGCCCGATGCCGGCCCGCCGCCGGGACAGGAAAAAAGACGCAAGAGGAAATGCCCTTGACCACGCTTTCCAACGCGACGCTCGGCTCGCTCAGGCCCGATGTGCTTCGCCCCGCCTATGACCGCTCCGCCGTCACGCCGGGCATCGTCCACCTGGGCGTCGGCGCGTTCCATCGCGCGCATCAGGCGGTGTTCGCGGACGATGCCCTCGGCCGTGGCGAGAGCGGATGGGGCATCGTCGCGGCCTCGCTGCGCAGCCCGGGCACCCGCGATGCGCTCGCCCCCCAGGATGGCCTCTATTCGCTTGCGCTGCGCGACGGCGAACGGGAGGAGGTGCGCGTCATCGGTTCCATCGGCTCGATCCTGGTCGCCCCGGAGGCGCCGGCCCGTCTGGTCGACGCGCTCGCCGATCCCAGGGTGAAGCTGGTCACGCTCACCGTGACCGAGAAGGGCTACCTGATGGATCTCGCCGCCGGCGCCTTGCTGGCGGATCACGCCGACGTCCGGCACGACCTCGCCAATCCCGCGGCGCCGCGCTCCGCCATCGGCTTCCTGGTGGAGGCGATCGCGCGCCGGCGGGCGGCGGGCATCGCGCCCTTCACCATCGTCTCGTGCGACAACCTGCCGAGCAACGGCGCGACTCTTTCCGCGGCGCTGTCGGCCTTCGCCGAAGCGCGCGACCCCGCGCTCGCCCGTTTCATCGCCGAAGCCGTCGCCTGCCCGTCCTCGATGGTCGACCGCATCGTGCCGGCCACCACCGATGCCGACCGCGCCGCCATCGATGCGCGCCTCGGCGTCGCGGATGCCTGGCCGGTGGTGGGCGAGCCCTATTTCCAGTGGGTCATCGAGGATCGGTTCTCTTCGGAGCGGCCGCGCTTCGAGGAAAGCGGCATCGAATTCGTCGCCGACGTGCGGCCGTTCGAGCACATGAAGCTGCGGCTGCTCAACGGCTCGCACACGGTCATCGCCGCCGCCGGCCGCCTCGCCGGGTTCGAGACCGTGGCGCGGGCTTTCTCCGAGCCGACCGTGCGGCGGCTGGTCGATGCCTATTGGCGCGACGTCATTCCCACGATCGAAACCGGCGAGGCGGCGGCCACCGCCTATACCGGGCGGCTGAAGGCGCGCTATGCCAACAGCGCTCTCGCGCACCGTACCGCCCAGATCGCGACCGATGCCTCGCTTAAGGTGCCGCAGCGCCTGCTGGCGCCGCTGCGCGAGCAGCTTGCCGCCGGCGCGCCCGCGAAGGCGCTCACGTTCGCGGTCGCGCTGTGGATCCGCTCCTGCGGCGGCATCGACGATGCCG
>JAEZMP010000610.1 GCA_023442215.1 Pseudomonadota bacterium | reverse complement strand
CGCGCAGCCAGCGCGATTCGGCGCGGCCGGGCTTGCGCGGCAGCGCCGCGGCCTCCGGCGCCTCGCCGGGAACCGAATCGGCCGTCAGCGGCTCGCGTGCGCGCCCGCCGCCGTTCGGCCCGTTTCCGGCACCGTCGCTGGGACTGCCGTTTCCGGGCGTGTCGTTCCCCGGGGCCATGGCGATTCCTTTTCGATCGGTCGGTCTCACCCCGAAGCGCCGGCATCGGGCTCCGGTATCGGGGCGTTGGGGCTGCATTCAAGCGCAATGTAGGCGGGCGGGCGCGCGCATTCTCCCGCCCCGCGTCAATACGTCCAAGTTCAAGGATGGCGGCGCCTGGCGCGCCTTGACGCGGATCAAGGTCCGGAAGGTGGCGCGGGCGTTAGGTCCGCTCTGGAGGTCCTCTCAAGTGGAGAGGGCCGTATTCTGTGTGGGGCACGCAGGCGCTGCCTGCCGGCGGGGCCCCACGGCGACCGGACCCAGCGAGGCAAGACCGATGATCGATTTCACCGTCGTCGATCTTTCGCGGCTGCAGTTTGCGGCAACCGCGTTATATCACTTTCTATTCGTCCCCCTGACGCTCGGCCTTTCCTTCATGCTGGCGATCATGGAGAGCGTCTACGTCATGACCAACCGCCCGATCTGGCGGCAGATGACGATCTTCTGGGGAACGCTCTTCGGCATCAACTTCGCGATGGGTGTCGCCACCGGCATCGTCATGGAGTTCCAGTTCGGCACGAACTGGTCGTTCTACAGCCACTATGTCGGCGACATCTTCGGCGCTCCGCTCGCCATCGAGGGCCTGATGGCCTTCTTCCTGGAAGCGACCTTCGTCGGCATGTTCTTCTTCGGCTGGGACCGGCTTTCCAAGGTCGGCCATCTGGTCGTCACCTGGCTGGTCGCCTTCGGCGCGAACTTTTCGGCCCTCTGGATCCTGATCGCCAACGGCTGGATGCAGAACCCGACCGGCGCGGTGTTCAATCCGGACACCATGCGCATGGAAGTCTCCGATTTCGGCGCGGTGCTGTTCAACCCGGTCGCCCAGGCGAAGTTCGTGCACACCGTTTCGGCCGGCTACGTCACCGGCGCGATGTTCGTGCTGTCGATCAGCGCGTTCTATCTCCTGCGCAACCGCCACACCGCGCTCGCCAAGCGCTCCATCGCCGTCGCGGCGAGCTTCGGCCTTGCCTCCGCGCTGTCGGTGGTCGTGCTGGGTGACGAGAGCGGCTATCTCGCGACCGAGCACCAGAAGATGAAGGTCGCCGCCATGGAGGCGATGTGGGAGACCGAGCCCGCCCCGGCGAGCTTCGAGCTCTTCACCATCCCGGATCAGGCGACGCACACCAACGCCTTCGAGGTGCGCATTCCCTACGCTCTCGGCCTGCTGACCACCCGCTCGCTGACGACGCCGCTGCTCGGCATCAACGACCTCGTCGAGCGCGCCGCCGGCCAGATCCGCAACGGCGTCGTCGCCTACGAGTCGCTGCAGACCATCCGCAAGAACCCGAACGACACGGAAGCCCGCGCCAAGTTCGACCAGACCTGGCGCAGCCTCGGCTACGGCCTGCTGCTGAAGCAGTACCGGCCGGACATCGAGAACGCGACCGACGAGCAGGTCGCCGCGGCGGCCGAAAGCACCGTGCCGAACGTGATCGCGCTGTTCTTCTCGTTCCGCACCATGGTGGCGCTCGGCTTCTACTTCATCGCCTTCTTCGCGGTGGCGTTCTGGATCGCCTCGCGCAACAAGATCGGTGAAAGCCGCCTGTTCCTGCACGTGGCGCTGTGGAGCCTGCCGCTGCCGTGGGTGGCGATCGAATTCGGCTGGATCATCGCCGAATACGGCCGCCAGCCGTGGATCATCGAAGGCGTGCTGCCGACCTTCTACGCGACCTCGGGCCTGACGGTGCTCGATCTCGCCCTCAGCCTCACGATGTTCGTGGCGATCTACTCGACGCTCGCGATCATCGAGGTGTGGCTGATGATCAAGACCATCGGGCACGGACCGAAGCCGCTGCACCTTCCCATGGACGAGCCGATTGTGCAGGGGGCTGCCTTCAAGCCCGCCAGCGCGGTCGCCAACCGCTCCTGATCTGCGAGGACCAATCCCATGGACCAGCTCATTCCCCTCGACTACCAGACCTTGCGGATCATCTGGTGGCTTCTGCTCGGTGTCCTCCTGATCGGGTTCGCGATCATGGACGGCTTCGATCTCGGAACGGCGGCGCTGCTGCCGTTCGTCGGCAAGACCGACGACGAACGCCGGGTGGTGATCAACACCATCGGCCCGGTGTGGGAAGGCAACCAGGTGTGGCTCATCCTCGGCGGCGGCGCGATCTTCGCCGCCTGGCCGGCGCTGTACGCGGTGTCGTTCTCGGGCTTCTACCTCGCGATGATGGTGATCCTGCTCGCCCTCATCCTGCGGCCCGTGGGCTTCAAGTTCCGCGGCAAGATCGAGAACCCGGCGTGGCGCTCGCTGTGGGACTGGGCGCTGTTCATCGGCGGCTTCGTGCCGGCGCTGATCTTCGGCGTCGCGGTCGGCAACGTGCTGCTCGGCGTGCCGTTCTCGCTGGATGAGACCCTGCGGCCGGCCTATCACGGCACGTTCTTCGGCCTCTTGACGCCGTTCGCGCTGCTCGCCGGTCTCGTCAGCCTGTCGATGCTCGTCACCCACGGCGCGACGCTGCTGGTCTGGAAGACCGACGGCACCGTGGCGGCCCGGGCGCGCAGCTACGGCATCATCGCCGCGCTGGCGACGATGGTGCTGTTCGCGGTCGGCGGCTACTGGGTGGCCAACCACCTCGGCGCCTATGTGGTGACGAGCGTGCAGAACCCGCTCGGGCCTTCGAACCCGCTCGGCAAGACGGTTTCGGCCGGCACTGGCAACTGGCTCGCCAACTACGCCGCCCATCCGTGGATGATCACCGCGCCGGTGCTGGGCTTCGCGGGCTTCCTGATCGCGGCGCTCAGCCTCGCCGCCCGCATCCGGCCGCTCGCCTTCCTCGGCTCGGCCATCGGCATCCTCGGCATCATCTCGACGGCCGGCCTCTCGCTGTTCCCGTTCCTGCTGCCGTCCTCGGTCGATCCGAACGCCAGCCTGACGGTGTGGGACGCCTCCTCGAGCCACCTGACGCTGTGGATCATGCTGATCACGACCGTGATCTTCCTGCCGATCATCCTGGTCTATACCGCCTGGGTCTACCGGGTGATGCGCGGCACGGTCTCGACCTCCACCATCGACCGCAACCCCAACGCCTACTGACGCGGAGCAAAGCAGCCATGTGGTACTTCTCCTGGATCCTCGGCCTCGGGCTCGCCTGCTCCTTCGCGATCCTGAACGCGATGTGGTACGAGATGCGCAACGACACCGAAGGCAAGGCCTGAGTTCGCGTCGCCATCCGGTCTTAAAGCAGGGCACCCCGGAACAGCCGTTCCGGGGTGCCTTTCGTTTGGGATGTCCCGTCCGCGGGGCTGCCCGCGCGGGCGTCAGATCGGTTCGATTTGAACGACGAGGATAGGCTCAGCGGCGGCCGGGGCCGGAACCGGCGCGCACCACGCTGCGTATGGTGAAGCTCGACTGGATGCGCGCGATGCCGGGCAGGCGCGAGAGCTGCTCGCGGTGGACGCGCTCGTAATCAGCGACGCTCGCCGCCTCCACCCTGAGCACATAGTCTGCGATGCCGGTCATCAGGTAGCACTCCCGCACGTCCGGGCAGCGGCGCACGCCGGCCTCGAAGCGGTCGAGATAATCCTCGGTCTGCCGGTCGAGGGTGATGTGGACATAGACGACGGTCACGTCCGCCTCGTCCGGCAGGTCGACGATGGCGGTGTAGCCGCGGATCACCCCGCTCGATTCGAGCGCGTGCAGCCGCCTGAGGCAGGCGGATTGCGACAGCCCGACCGCCTCGGCGAGCCGCGCGTTGCTCAGTCGTCCGTCGCTGCGCAAGAGCGCGATGATGCGCTCGTCGATGGCGTCGAGCACGGCCATGCAGCTTTCCTCCATTTTCCCGCATGATATGCGAAAATAGTCTTTGCGATGGCAATTTCATGCGCAGATCGCAATGAAATTGCGTCTGCCTTCTGCCATCCTTGTGGCTGGCGCGGATGCGGGCGTTCGGGTTTCCGGCGGCGCCGACCGGGGCGGGGCGTTGGCCGCCGGCGGGAAAAAGTCGGGTCTGGTTTCAAGAGCTTCGATGCGTTCGGCCCGGCCGTCTTGGTCCGGGCCGTTGGCGCTTCACGGAGGAGAGGTCGGATGGTGTCCCTGTCGCAGGTGGCCGTGGCGAACGCCGTTCCCTGGCCGACCGCCGAACATGCCGGTGCGTGGCTCACCGTCGATCTCTCCGCGATCCGCGACAACTATCTCGCCCTCAAGGCACGCGCGTCCGGCGCGGCCTGCGCCGCCGTCGTCAAGGCGGACGCCTACGGCCTCGGCGCCGACCGCGTGGCGCCGGTGCTCGCCGCCGCCGGATGCCGGCACTTCTTCGTCGCCCACCTCGAGGAGGGGCTGCGGCTGCGGCCCCACCTGCCGGCATCGGCGGCGATCTACGTGCTGAACGGGCTGATGCCGGATGCCGAGGCGGAATGCGCCGAGGCGGGCGTGACGCCGGTGCTGAACGACCTGCGACAGGTCGAGGCCTGGGCCGCCTATGCGCGCCGCCACGGCCGCGCGCTGCCGGCGGTCATCCAGATCGATACCGGCATGTCGCGGCTCGGCCTGCCGCTCGCGGAAATCGAGGCGCTCGCCGACGCGCCCGCGACGCTCGCCGGCATCGAACTCAAAGCCGTCATGAGCCATCTCGCCTGCGGTGACGAGCCGGACCATCCGGCCAATGCCGAACAGCTCGCGGCGTTCGAGGCGCGTCGCCGGCTGCTGCCCGCGGCGCCGGCCTGCTTCGCCAATTCGGCGGGCATCCACCTCGGCCCTGCCTATCATTTCGACATGGTACGCCCAGGCGCGGCGCTCTACGGGCTCGCGCCGGTTCCGGGCCGGCCGAATCCCATGAAGCCGGTGGTGCGCCTCGACGGCCGGGTGATCCAGGTGCGCGACATCGCCCCGGGTTCGGCCGTCGGCTACGGCTACAGCTTCCGCGCCGAGCGGCCGATGCGCATCGCCACCCTCGCCGTCGGTTATGCCGATGGCTGGCTGCGCAGCCATTCCAACACCGGCTCGGCCTATTTCGAGGGGATCGCGCTGCCGTTCGTCGGGCGCATCTCGATGGATTCTGCGACGCTCGATGCTTCCGCGGTGCCGCCCGGCCGGCTGTTCGACGGCGCTCCGGTGGAACTCATCGGGCCGCACCAGTCGGTCGACGACGTGGCGGCTGCCGCCCACACCATCGGCTACGAAATCCTCACCGGCCTCGGCTCGCGCTATCACCGCCGTTACATCGGCTGAGCGGCGCGGCGAACTGGTCGGATATTTGCAACGCGGCGCCCGGACGGGCGCCGTCCCGTTCTTGACTGGAGTTGGATCATGAAGGTCGTTGTCCTCGGCGCGGGGGTCGTCGGTGTCACGTCCGCCTATTATCTCGCCCGGGCGGGGCACGAAGTCGAGGTCGTCGACCGCCAGCCGGGCGTGGCGATGGAAACGAGCTTCGGCAATGCCGGCGAGGTCTCGCCGGGCTACGCCTCGCCGTGGGCCGCGCCGGGCATCCCGCAGAAGGCGCTGAAGTGGCTGTTCCACAAGCACGGCCCGCTGGTCATCCGCCCGCAGCTCGACCCGCACATGTATGCGTGGCTGTTCCGGATGCTGATGAACTGCACCCACACGGCCTATGCCGTGAACAAGGGGCGCATGGTGGCTCTGGCGGAATATAGCCGCGACTGCCTCAAGGCGCTGCGGCAGGCGACCAACATCCATTACGACGAGCGCGAGCTCGGCACGCTGCAATTGTTCCGCACCCAGCAGGAATTCGACCACGCCGCCGAGGACATCGCGGTGCTCCGGCAGTATGG
>JAEZMP010000137.1 GCA_023442215.1 Pseudomonadota bacterium | reverse complement strand
GCCGTTGGTGGCGTTTCCGACGGGCGTCGCCCAGAGGAGCCCCTCCCCGGTGCTGCCGCTGCCGTCCGGCGCCCTGCCGGTGCGGCGGCGGTCAAGCCGGTCGGTAACGGTCGCGAACGACACTGTGGCCGCATTGAACATGCCGGTGGGAGCCAGCGAGACCGATCCGCCGCCGACCACCTGATAGGCATGTTCGAGCATGCCGACGGTCGGGACGTCGAGCAGGATCGGCACGATGGTTTCGAACAGAGGCGACGAACCGCGCGTCTGCACGCCGCCAATCGCAACGCCGACCTGGGTACCGCTGCTGCTGAGGCCGGCGGGCGTGAAGTTGATCGCGGTGTCGAGTTGCAGGGCATTGCCGTCCCGGCGGACATCGAAATCGAGGATCGCGGTATCGCCGAGCACGGCAAGACCGTCGACGGACAAGTCGCCGGAGGCGCTGAGGAGCGTCGTCGAGAACTGGCCTGGCCAGGCCCTTCCAGGTCGGTAAAGCGCCGGCTGCACCCGGCCGGAAAGCTGGGCGGTGCCGGTTACGTCGAACTCATCGGAGGTCACGGTGATCTGGTCGGAGCGCACCGAGAGAACGCCGCTGGCGGTCTGAGTGAAATCACCGTTCACGATCGTCGTGCCCGGCGTGGATGAGGCCATACCCAGCCAGCCGGAATTCCGCAGCAGGCTTCCCGCACCGCCGACGTCGAGCGACGACCCGGCGAGGACCGTGCCGGACGCGAGATTGTCGAACAGGTTGTTGGTGCCGGGCGAGAACGACACGTCGCCCTGAAGCGAGCCACCGTTGACGAGAGCCGTGTAGCCGCCGCGCGTGCGCACCGCCAGACCTGTGGCTCCGTCGACCGTGGCGAGGCTGCCATCGTTGTTGATGAAGTTCTCGATGCCCTGGCTGGTGATCGCGGTACCGCCGGCACCACCGGTGATCGAGGCGCCGGCGGCAATGTTGATGATTGGGTCGCCATCCCCCTGCATGTTGACGCCGTTGGAGAACGCACCTGTCGCGGTGACCGGAATTTTGCCGCTCACGTTCACGGCGACCTTGCCGACGCTGCCGCTGCCGGCCACGAGCGCGATCCCGGACGAATCCAGCAGCGCACCGCCGCCACCTCCGACCGATTGCGCCAGGACGCCGTCCGCAGCCGTTCCCGTCGTCGAGACCGCGGCGTTCACATCGACCGTCACGTTGCCGCCGCCACCGTTGCCGGAACCGGCTCCCGCGGTCGACATGGCGCTGCCGGTGGAAAGCACGACACCTCCGCCGCCGCCGACGGACTGGGCCAGCACGCCCACGGCGTTGGTGCCGGAGGTCGAGACAGCGCCACCGACGGTGACCTGCACCTTGCCGCCGGACGAAGAGGCCGAGGTTCCCGGCCCGATGAACTGCACCGTGCCGCTGCCGGACGCGATACCGCCACCCCCGCCGATGCTCTGGGCGAGGATGCCGACGGCGGAGGCGCCTGTTGTCGTCACGGTCGAGTTGGTCGTGACCGTCACCGCGCTGCCGGCACCGCCGCCGGTGCCGCCGAGTGTCAGTCGGTCCGCATTGCTGAGGCTGACACCGCCGCCGCCGCCGATGGACTGGGCGAGGATGCCGAAGCTGAAGGCGCCTCCGGTGGAAATCGGCCCGTTATTGGTGACGCCGACCGTGTTTCCACCGCCGGACGATGCGGCGCCGAGAACCGCGGAGCCCGACTGCGGCGCAGTGCCGGCGAGGATCGCGGCAAGACCGCCGCCGCCGCCGATAGACTGGGCGAGGATGGCAGAGGCGAGGTCGCCCGTCGTCGCGATCTGCGAGGTGGTCACGGAAACGGTCTCGCCGTCGCCACCCGCTGCAACCGTGCCGCCGAGCGTGAGGGTGCCGGAAACCGTGCCGTTCGTGCCGCTCAGGGCCGATGCGGTGCCGACGCCGCCGCCGCCGCCGAGCGACTGCGCGAGAAGAGCCACCGCGCCATCGCCCTGCGTCCCGAGGGAACCGGGCGTCGTGACGCTGACCGTGCCGCCCGACTGGCCGGTGCCGCCGGAGCCGCCGAGGGCCATGCCGACGGAGATGGTGCCGCCGTCCGCCGCCGTGGCGTTCGAGGCGCCGGCCACGCCGCCGCCGCCGCCGACCGACTGGGCAAGGATGCCGTAGGATTGCAGGCCCGCAGTGCTGATGTTGCTGCCGAGCTGGAGCAGGACGTTACCGCCGGTGCCGCCCGTGCCGCCGGAGCCGCCGAGACCGAAGCTGAGAGCGTAGGTGCCGTTGCTGGCATTCGCGGTGCTGACGCCCCCGAAACCGCCGCCGCCACCCACCGACTGGGCGAAAACGCCGAAGGACTGGGCGCCTGTCGTCGTTACCGGGGAATAGGCGGTCGTCACCTGAACCGAGCCGCCGCTGCCACCGCCGCCACCCGTTCCGCCAAGGCCGACGGCCACCGCCACCGCGTTGCTGGCCGAACTCGACGAACCGGAACCGGATGTGGACGTGGAGGTGCTGCTGCTGCCGGTGTCGTTCGCACCCGTCGCCGCGGCCACGACCGCACCGCCGCTACCGCCGCCGCCGCCCACCGATTGCGCAACGATGCCGTGCGCATTGATGCCCGACGTGACGATGCCGTAGTAGTTCAGCACTCCGATCTGGGTGGCGACGGTGACGTCCACCGCCTTTCCGTCGCCGCCCCCGGCGCCGGTGCCGCCAAGGCCCATGGCGACCGACATCGTGCCACCCGACGAATCCGTGGTGGAGGAGGCACCGCCGTTGCCGCCGCCGCCGCCGACCGACTGCGCGACGAGGGCGCTGGAATTGTTCCCGGTGGTCCAGAGGGTCGCCGGCGTGGAGACCGTGACCTTACCGCCGGTCCCACCACTGCCTCCCGAGCCGCCGAGGGCGAGCGAGAGTGTGTGCGAGCTTCCCGATGCGTTGGACGTGCTCGACCCGCCGTTGCCACCGCCGCCGCCGACCGATTGCGCGAACAGCGCGGGGGCATTGTCGGCTGGGTTCGCCGGTCCGGAGGCTCCGTTGACGCCGAAACCGGTGAAGAGGCCGGAATAGTTGGTGACGCCGACATTGCCGCCATCGCCGCCCGTTCCTCCGGTTCCGCCGATCGCCATCGCCAGCGCGTTGCCGCCGCTCGACCCTGCCTGGCTGGCACTGCTGCTGCCGCTGTGACCTGCCGCGGAGGCGTTGGAGCTTCCGCTGGCGCTGCCACTGACGGTGCCGGTCGACGACGAGGTGGACCCGCCGCCTGACGAACCCGGTGCGCTCGCCGCGGTCGAGGTGGACCCGCCGTTGCCACCGCCGCCGCCAACCGACTGTGCGAAGATCGCCGCGGAACCGGCGCTCACGGTATTGATGAAGGTCGTGGTGGACGCACTGCCGGACCAGACGGAGACGCCGCCGCCGGTGCCGCCGGCTGCGCCGTTCGCGCCGAGGCTGAAGCTTACCGCCGCCTGCCCGCCGGTCGTTGCCGACGACGCCGAGCCGCCGTTGCCTCCGCTGCCGCCGACCGACTGGGCGAAGATGCCGGAAGACTGCAGGCCAAGGGTCTGGATGCTGCCGCCCGAGGTGACGGATACGGCGCCACCGGTGCCGGCCGCGCCGGCTCCGCCGCCGACGCTGAGCGACGCCGCATAGGAACTGCCGTCGGCATTCGATGTCGACACGCCGCCATTGCCGCCACCGCCACCGACCGACTGGGCGAAGATGCCGCTGGCGAGCATGCCCGAGGTGGTGATCCCAGCAGTCGAACCGACGGTCACGCTGCCGCCGGTGCCGCCCTGGCCGGCATTGCCGCCGATGGCGAGGGAAGCCGAAACGCCGTTCGCCGGCTGGCCTGACTTCGCGGTGTTGGACTGCGACGACGAGGAACTGAAGGAGGACAGGGCCGAACTGACATTGGTCGCGACCTGGGCCGCACCGGCGCCGGCTACCGAGGTGACCCCGCCCTGGAGTTCGCTGCCCTGACCGCTCGCGGTATTGGTCGTCGCCGCGCCACCGCTGCCGCCGCCACCGCCCACGGATTGCGCGAAGATCGCCGATGAATTCGCGCCATAGGTCGTGAGCGTGCCGCCGGGCTGGACCTGCACGGTGCCGCCCGCGCCGCCGCCACTGCCCCAACCGCCAACGGCGACACCGGCACCGTACTGGTTGCTGGAGGACGTGGTCTGCGCCGCGCCGCCGCTGCCGCCTCCGCCGCCCACGGACTGGGCAAGGATGGCGGGCGAATAGACGCCATAGGTCAGGATGCCGCCCATCGTCAGGCCGGTGTTGCTGGAGACGGTGACGGTGCCGCCGGTTCCGCCCGCAGCACCTGAGCCGCCGATGGCGAGCGAGGCGGCGGCCGTGCTGGCGATGGCGTTGGCATCGGCCGCTCCACCGCTGCCGCCGTTGCCGCCGATGGACTGCGCGACGATGCCGGCCGAGACATCGTTGCCGACGGAGGCGCTGCCGGTCTGGACGGTTCCCGTCTGGCCGACGGTAACGGAGCCGCCGGCTCCGCCCGACCCGCCCGAGCCGCCGATCGCGACCGATGCGGCTGCACCGTCGGCGGAGGTGAGCGACGATCCGGAGAGGCTGAAGGCACGGCTCGAACCACCGTTGCCGCCGCTGCCGCCGATGGACTGGGCGAGGATGGCGGGCGAGAGATAGCCGAGGGTGCTGATGCCTGCGGCCGTGACCCCGACGGTGCCGCCGTTGCTCGCCGTGCCGCCCTGCCCGCCTGTCGATCCGCCGCCACCAACGGAGACGTCAGCCTCCTCCCCCGCGCCGCTCGAGGCAGCGCCCGCGAGCGCCGTGCCGCCGTTGCCGCCGCCGCCTCCAATCGACTGGGCGAGAATGCCGACGGACTGGGACTGGGCCGTCGTGATCTGCGACAGGGCTGTAACCATGACCATACCGGCCGCGCCGCCATCGGCTCCCGTGCCGCCGATGCTGACATCGGTCGCCATGATCAGGGATCCCGCGGCGGACGCGCTGAAACCGCCGCTGCCGCCGCTGCCGCCGATCGACTGGGCGATGATGCCGGGGGATAGCAGGCCCGCGGTCGCAACGGGGCCGTTCGCATTCACCAGAACCGTGCCGAGCACCCGGCCACCGACGCCGCCCGCACCGCCGATCGCAACCGGAGCCGCCGCCGCACTGCCGAGGCTGCCGGCGAAGTCCCATCCGCCGTTGCCGCCGGAGCCGCCGATCGCCTGCGCGACAATGCCGGCGGACTGGTTGCCGCCATAGGACGTGACATTTCCGGCGGACACCGTGGCGCCTGCGGCCGAGCCGCCGTTTCCGCCATTGCCGCCGAGCGCGACGCCGGCGCTGAGAGAATCGCCGAGACCACCGGCGACCGCGAAGCCGGCATTGCCGCCTTGCCCGCCAAGGCTCTGGGCAACGATGCCGGGCGACAGGCTACCGTAGACGGAAACCCCGGCGGCGCCGTCGAATGTGACGGAGACGGCGCCGGCGGCGCCGCCCGCGCCCCCGCCGCCACCGAGCGCGAGGGTGGCATCCACGCTTCCGGCCATGCTGCCGCCCGCGGCAAAACCCCCGCTGCCGCCGCCACCGCCGATGGATTGCGCCAGCACGCCGGGGGCGTTGTTGGCCATCACGCTTCCGTAAACACCGCCCGCGATGCTGCCGCTGGTCGTGACGCTGACGACGCCAGCCGATGCGCCGGTGCCGGCTGCGCCGCCGACGACGAGGTTGAAGGCGACCGAGCCGGAGATATTGCCGGCCGTGCTGAAGCCGCCGGCGCCACCGCCGCCGCCGATCGACTGGGCGAGAAGCACCGCCGCGCCGCCGCCGGTCGCCGTGAGCGCGCCGTCGTTCTCTACCGTCACGTTCCCGGCGGTATTGCCGCTTCCGCCGGCGCCGCCGACCGTCGCGCCGACCGAGCCGTTGAGCGCAATCGAGGCGCTGGTGTCGTAGCCACCCGTGCCGCCGCCGCCCCCGATCGACTGCGCCACGATGGCGCCCGCGCCAAAGCCGGCCGTGGTGATCGAGGCCGCGCCGTAGCTGCTGTTTGCGATCTGGTTCTGGTTGAACACGGTCACCGCGCCGCCGCTGCCACCCGCGCCGCCCGTGCCGCCCACCGCCAGAATGGCCGAGACATTGCCGCTGTCGCTCGCCGACACGGTGGCGCCGCCGTTGCCGCCGCCGCCGCCGACAGATTGGGCGACGAGCCCGAATGACCGCG
>JAEZMP010000066.1 GCA_023442215.1 Pseudomonadota bacterium | reverse complement strand
GTCCGGGATCGTGGAACAGCGCATCATCGCCGGGCCCCCGCCGGGGGCTGAACGCCGCCGTCAATCGAACGTTCGATTGAACCGGTCATGCGAGCCTCCTCCATCACCATCCCCACCTCCCGTGTCTCAGGAATATTCGACGACGGGATGCGGCACGTAGGGCGCTTCAAGCGACGCGATCTCCGTCGCGTCGAGCCGGATCGACAGTGCCGCGACGGCATCCTCGAGGTGATGCGGCTTGGTCGCCCCGACGATCGGGGACGTCACCGCCGGCTTGCCGAGGAGCCAGGCGAGCGCGGCCTGCGCCGGCGGGATGCCGCGCGCCGAGGCAACGGCACAGACAGCGTCGATCACGGCGCGGTCGGCCGTTTCCGTCGCCGCATAGAGCTTGCGGGTGTACTGGTCGGTATCGCCGCGCGGGGTGGTCTCCTGCCACGGCCGCGTCAGGCGGCCGCGCGCCAGCGGGCTCCACGGGTTCATGCCGACGCCTTCCGCGACGCAGAGGCCCATCATCTCCCGCTCTTCCTCGCGGTAGAGCAGGTTCATGTGGTTCTGCATGGAAATCGGCCGCGTCCAGCCATACCGGTCGGCCGTGGCGATCAGCTTGCCGAACTGCCAGGCGAACATCGAGGAGGCGCCGATATAGCGCACCTTGCCCGCCCGGACGAGATCGTCGAAGGTCTGCAGCGTCTCCTCGATCGGGGTGTGATAGTCGAACCGGTGCATCTGGTAGAGGTCGATATAGTCCGTGCCGAGCCGCTTCAGGCTCGCCTCGACCTCGGTCATGATGGCCTTGCGCGACAGCCCGCCCGCAAGCGGCCCGGGTGTGACGGGGAAGAACACCTTGGTGGCGATCACGACATCCTCGCGCCGCGCGAAATCCTGCAGCGCGCGGCCGAGCACTTCCTCGCTAGCGCCGCCGGAATAGGAATTGGCGGTGTCGAAGAAATTGATGCCGAGTTCGATCGCCTTGCGGATGAAGGGCCGGCTCGCTTCTTCGTCGAGCGTCCAGGGATGCGACCCCCGTTCCGGCGGCGCATAGGTCATGCAGCCGAGGCAGAGGCGGGAGACCTTGAGGCCACTGCGGCCGAGGGTGGTGTAATCCATGGGAACAGGCTTTCGCTGAAGGCGGGAGGGCCGGCGGCGGTGTGGCCGCCGCCGATCTGGTGCGGTTGCGCGCGCTCAGGCCGCGATGCGGCGCCGGACATAGTCCGACAGCTGCCAGACGGCGCTTTCGAGGTGGCTGAGGCGGCCGACCTGCGCGTAGGTCGATGTGGCGCCGTATTGCTGCATGGAGTTCACCTCCAGATCCTCGTCGGCGATGCGCTGGCCGATTGCCTTCATGCGCGCGGCGATCTCCGCCAGGTTCGGCAGTTCCAGCGCCTCGGGCTGGACGAGGACATGGCGGACCCAGGTGGTGCGGTTCGCCGACACCGGGATCAGCGTCGTCCAGTGGATGCGGTCCGCATGGGTGCCGATCAGGTTGAAAGGATAGATCAGGTAGAGGCCGCTATCGCGCCGCACCTCGTCGGGAAGATCGGGGAACGGCGGCAGGCCGGACTGCATGTTGGTCTCGGTCGGCAGGTCCGGGCGCAGCGGCTGGTGGCTCGCGGTCCAGGCCTCGTGGCTGTCCTCGCCATAGGAAAGGCCGCCGGGGTGCTTGTCCTGCAGCGTCTTCGCATGGGCGCCGATGTGGTGATAGCTCTCCATGAAGGTCTCGACCGCGATCTTCCAGTTGAATTCGCAGGTGAATTCCATGGAGTACGCGACGACCAGGTCCTTCAGGCGGAAAGCCTTCATGCGCTCGGCGAAGGAGGCGAGCCGCGGCGCCAGCGAGGGCGTCTCGTCGGAGAAGCAGATATAGATCGTGCCTTCCACCACCTCGCTGCGGATGTGCGGCAGGGTGCAGCGCTTCGGATCGAAGCCCTCCGCCTTCTCCATGTGCGGGGCGACCACCAGCTTGCCGTCGAGGCCGTAGCCCCAGCGGTGGAACGGGCAGGAGAACAGCTTGGTGTTGCCCTTGCCCTGCGCCACCGGCGCCCAGCGATGCAGGCAGACGCGCGACATCACCCGCACTTCGCCGTCCTTGCCGCGCACGGCGACCAGGAGCTCGCCCATGATGTCGAAGGTGAAATAGTCGCCGACATTCGGGATCTGGCCGGTGTGGCCGATGGGAAGCCAGTCGCGCCGGAAGATCTTCTCCTTCTCGAGTTCGAAGAACGCGGGCGAGGTATAGGCTTCGGGCGGCAGGGTTTCCGAATTGAACAGGTCACGGCCGCTGCCGGCAGCGACGGCAGCAAGCAGATCGTCGAGGTCACCGGGCGGTGTGTTGTGTCCGAGAGCGATGGTTTCCATCTGTCTTTGCCTCTGTCGGTTTTCCGTCTCGGACAGGCCGCGAGACGGCAGGATCGGGTTTTCGGAAATCAGACGGCCGCCACGCGGGCGGCAGCGGGCAGCCCGCCCATCGGCTTGCCAATGAGATCGAGCGGTCCGAGGGCGCGTTCGACCAGCGGCAGCACCTCGGCACCGAAGCGCTCCAGGGAGCGGCGCGCACGGGCGATCGGCATGTCGCCGAACTGGAAGAAGGCGTTGTAGTGCACCGGCCCGATGCGGCGGATCTCGTCGACCAGCCGCTCGGCGACATGATGCGGATCGCCGATCAGGAGATTGTCGCGGATCGTCTCCAGCGACGGTTCGCCGGGAACGGGCAGCGCCTCGGCGAAGGCGCCGTCGAGCAC
>JAEZMP010000050.1 GCA_023442215.1 Pseudomonadota bacterium | reverse complement strand
GCCGTCCACGTCCGGTGGGCGCCGCGATCCCGAGGCCGGTATCACCGATGGGTTGAGGTTGTGTTGGAAGCCGGCCCTGACGGGCCAGTCCGCCTTCACGAGGCGTCGCCGACCGGCGCGTGGCGGCGCCACGCAGGTGCCCGCGTCGCGCGCGAAGAAGCATCGCGCGAACACGAAGATCGGCAGGAAGCAGGAAGGAAAAGGGGTTCCGAACCAGACCGGCGGTCGTTCCGACCGGCTGATCCCCTCGCGCCGCTGTTGCGGCCTCGAAGGAACACATCCGGAGAGCGACCGGGGAGGATTTCGGGATCGGAGTACATCCGTCCGTCTCCCGACCCGCCCGAGGGGCAATCCGCGGCTGCCGCGCGCCGGGCGGTTCTCCACACTGTCTGGTTCGGCTGGACTACAGATGGGGGTGCCCCTCCCCGATTTCAAGGGCAGGGTTCCTTGAAAGGGGAGCGATGCCTAGCCGGCCATCCCATCCGGCGGTTTGCGGTCGCGCCCGGTCGTTCCATGCGCCTCCCGGGCGGCTCCTTTGCGCGATGCGGCGTTGCAAGATCCGTTTTGCATCGCAACATTGCTCCTGGGTTGCCGCTGCTCGTTCGGCGGACGGGGCGATGGAATGAGGATGTTCGGCAATGGCCGGCTTGTCCAAAACGTTGCTCGACCTTTCCGAAGGCCGCCGCCAGTGGGAGCGCCTGTTCGCCGCGGGTCTCGCGACGCCCGGGGCGGATACCTCGCCCGGCCTTCTCCGGCGCGTGTCCGCATTCGGCGCCAATCCCGGCCACCTGCGCATGTGGATGTTCCTGCCGGAGGGCCTGCCGGCGAATGCGCCGCTCGTGGTCGTGCTGCACGGCTGCGGCCAGACCGCCGAAGGCTATGCGGTCGGCGCCGGCTGGGTCTCGCTCGCGCGGCGGCACGGCTTCGCGCTCCTGGTGCCGGAACAGCGCCGTCTCAACAATCCCAAGGGCTGCTTCGGCTGGTTCGATCCGCAGGATGTCGCCGGGCCGCGCGGTGAGGCCGCCTCGATCCGCCAGATGGTCGCCCACGCGCTTGAGGAATACGGGCTCGACCGCCGCCGCGTGTTCGTCACCGGGCTCTCGGCGGGCGGCGCCATGGCGGCGGCGCTGCTCGCCGGCTTCCCGGATGTGTTTGCCGGCGGCGCCCTCGTCGCCGGCGTGCCGGTCGGGGCGGCCACCACCGTCCGCGGCGCCTTCAAGGCCATGTTCGAGGGCGTCGCCCGTTCGCCCGGGGAATGGGCGGCCCTCGCCCGCGACGCGGCGCAGCGCAACGGCGTCGTCCACGACGGCCCGTGGCCACGGATCTCGATCTGGCAGGGCGACAGCGACGAGACCGTGGTGCCGCTCAATGCCGACGAGAACGCCAAGCAGTGGACCGCGCTGCACGGCCTCGACGGCGCCGTGCCGGCGGTGGAGCGCGTCGGTGCCGACACCCGCCGCTTCTGGCGAGACGACCGTGGCCGCGTCGTCGTCGAGGAACACCTGATCGCCGGCCTCGGCCACGGCACGCCCGTCGCCGGACGGGAAGGGGAGGGCGACGATCCCTTCCTGATCGATGTCGGCCTGCCGTCGAGCGCCCGCATCGCCGCGTTCTGGGGCCTGACCGGAGAGGCACCCGAGGCGGCCGGCAAGGCGGCCGGCAAGACGACGGCCGACCCCGTCGGCGCAGCGAAGCCCGGCAAGGCGGCGTCCGGCGAACCGCCGGCGGTCGCGCCATCGCGGTCCGCCGCCAGCTCTTCCGAAACCGGGCCTTCCGAAGCCATCCCCGCCGCTGCCGAAGCCGCGCCCGGCGCTCAGCCTTCGGAGGCGGGCGTCGACAGGCATATCGCGGAGGCCTCAGGCGAGGGGCCGCCGGTCGAACCGCGCCTCGCGGCCGAGCCCGCGTCGGCACGCGCGCCGGAGAAGCCGCCGATCTCCGCAAGCACGGCCTCCGACGGATCGGACGCGGTCGTTGAAGGTCCTCGCCGTGTTTCTGTGCCGGCGGCGGACGATGACGCCGCCATCGGCGATGCGCCTTCGCCCCGGGCCGAGGGGCCGCCTGCCTCGGCCGGGGCAGGGGAAACGCCTCTGCCGGCCGTCACCGGCGGCGAACGCATCGGCGGCGAACGCATCGGAAGTCCGGCTGCTCCCGCGTCCCCTCGCGGCCGGCTGCGCGCGGCGGCCGCATGGGTCCTGCGTTCTGCCCGGGCGCTCCTGAAGCGGCTGCGGTAGAGTTCCCGACCGGCGGATGCACCTGATCGACAGCGATCGCTTCGGAACCCACCGGGGCCTGTTCCGGCGCGCTCGTGCGGCCGCTATGCCCGGTGCGACAGGATATTGATCACGTTGCCGATGGGATCCCGGACGAAGAACCGCCGCACGCCCCATGGCTCGTCGGCAAGCGGATAGATGATCTCCAAGCCCGCGGCCCTAGCCCGGTCGTGGATCGCCTCCACATCGTCGACCTCGATCGACAGCGGCGGGACCGGCGTGCCGGAGCCACCCTCGCTCGCGACGCTCACCTGCACCTGCTGGCGTTCATGATTGGCGAAGGTCAGGATCCAGCCGTGATCCATCGCGACCTCGAGGCCGAGCAGGTCCCGATAGAACGCGCGCGCCTTTTCGGGATCGGGTGTCGCCAGATTGGCGACGATCCTCAGAACGGTCATGGCCTTTCCCTTTCAGCGCGGGGGCCTTCCGGGCAGGGATCGACGGTTCACCGCCCCTCGATCAGGCCGGAACCGTGCGGGCGAGGAACGCCGCCAGCGCCTCGGTCTGCTCGGGCGTGGTGACGAGGCCGAGCTTGGTGCGCCGCCACAGGATGTCGTCGGTCTTCCGCGCCCACTCGCGGGCGATGAGATAGCGCACCTCGCGCTCGGTCAGGTCGGAACCGAAGCTCTCGCCCATGTCGTCCGGCTGGCCGACATTCTCCAGGATCGACAGCGTGTCGGCGCCGTAGGTGCGCACCAGCCGCTCGACGTGGGCGGGAGCCAGATAGGGGTGCTGCGCCTTGAGTTCGGTGATCAGCGCCGCCGGGCTGCCGCCCGGCAGGTCGCCGCCGGGCAGGATCGCCCGCCCGGTCCACGACGGCGTCAGCGTGAATCGGTCGGCGAACTTTTCCATCACGGATTCAGCCAGCCGCCGGTAGGTGGTGATCTTGCCGCCGAACACCGACACCAGCGGCGCCGCGCCCTGCGGCGCATCGAGTTCCACCACGTAGTCGCGCGTCGCTTCCTGCGCCTTGGTGGCGCCGTCGTCATAGAGCGGCCGCACGCCGGAATAGGTCCACACCACGTCGGCCGGCGAGACCGGGGCGGCGAAATAGTCGTTCACCGCCTGGCAGAGATAGGCGATCTCGCCGTCGGAGATCCGCACCGCGGCCGGGTCGCCGTGATAGTCCTCGTCGGTGGTGCCGATCAGCGTGAAGTCGCGTTCGTAGGGGATCGCGAACACGATGCGGCCGTCGCCGTTCTGGAAGATATAGGCCCGGTCGTGGTCGTAGAGCCGGCGCACCACGATGTGGCTGCCCTTGACGAGGCGGACGTGGGGCGGCGTGTTCGAGCGCACGGCGCCGGACAGCACCTCGCCCACCCACGGGCCGGCGGCATTGACGAGCGCGCGGGCGGTCAGCGTCCGCGCCGCGCCGCCTTCGGGCTGCACGGTGACGCGCCAGAGGTCGCCGTCCCGCTCGGCGCGGATGCAGGCCGTGCGCGGCGCGATCACCGCGCCGCGGGCCTCGGCGTCGCGCGCGTTCAGCACCACGAGCCGGGAATCCTGCACCCAGCAGTCGGAATATTCGAACGCGTGCCGATAGGCGGGTTTCAGCGGCGCGCCGGCGGCATCCCGCGACAGGTCCAGGCTGCGGGTCGCCGGCAGCACCTTGCGGCCGCCGAGATGGTCGTAGAGGAACAGGCCGAGGCGCAGCAGCCAGCGCGGCCGCAGGCCCTTGTGGTGCGGCAGCACGAAGCGCAGCGGCCAGATGATGTGCGGCGCGAGCGCCATCAGCACCTCGCGCTCCTCCAGCGCCTCGCGCACGAGGCGGAACTCGTAGTGCTCGAGATAGCGCAGGCCGCCGTGGATCAGCTTGGTCGAGGCCGACGACGTGCCGCCGGCGAGGTCGCCCTTGTCGCACAGGAAGACCGAGAGCCCGCGCCCGGCGGCATCGCGCGCGATGCCGCAGCCGTTGATGCCGCCGCCGATCACGACGAGATCGTAAACCGGTTCCGTCACCGCCCGTACCCCTCTTCGCCTGATCTTCGAATAGACCGCTTTCGTGTCAGCCGAAAGAGAAAATCAGATGACGGGAAACGAAGATAAAGCGAAAGCGGCGCGCGGTCTCGGCGGGTGGGGGGCGCGATCCGTCAGCCGTGCGCGCCTTCGGCGGCGTCTGCCGGCTCCATGAAGAAGATCTCCCAGTTGTGCCCGTCCGGATCCTCGAACGCGCGCTGGTACATGAAGCCGTAGTCCTTCGGCTCCGCCTCCACCTTGCCACCGGCTTCCGCGGCCAGCGCGGCCATCTCGTCCACACGCGCGCGGCTTTCCATCGAAAGCGCGATCAGCACCTCGGTGCTCGCCGCGCTGTCGCAGATCGCCTTCGCGGTGAAGCCCTGGAAGAACGGCTCGGTCAGCAGCATGGCGTAGTTCCATTCGGAAATCACCATGCAGGCGGCCTTGTCGTTGGTGAAGCGCGGCTCGAACGCGAAGCCGAGATGGCGGAAGAACGCCATGGTGGCCGGAAGGTCCTTCACCGGCAGGTTGACGAACATGCGGGTCGAATGCGGTTCGGTCATCGGGCATCTCCTCGGTCTGGTGGTTGTTTCGCCGGGCCTTTGCGGGTCCGGTCGGTCTGTCGTCCGGCCGTCAGGACAGGGCGCGCAGGTCCCGCCGCAACCTCTCTGGATCGCTGCCTTCCAGCCGCTCCTCGATGGCGCGGTGCGTGCGGACCCAGATCGGAACCGCCGCGGCGAGCGTCGCCGAGCCCGCCTCCGTCAGCGCCAGCCGCCGGCTGCGGCGGTCGTTCGGATCGGGCGTGATCGTCACGAGCCCCCGCCGTTCGAGCGGCTTCAGCGCGGCGGTCAGCGTGGTGCGGTCCATCGCCAGCAGCGCCGCGACCGAGCCCATGGTCGGCGGTTCCGGCCGGTTGAGCGACATCATCAGCGAGAACTGCCCGCTGGTGAGGCCCGCCGGCCGCAGGGCCTCGTCGAACCGGCGCGCCAGCGCCCGCGCCGCCCGCTGGGCGTGCAGGCAGAGGCATTCGTCGCGCACCAGAAGCGTGGTGGCGAACGGCACCGTCGCTGAAGCAGTCTCGTGAGGCTCTGACATGGATGAGTGTGTTGATATCAACGTAGCATTGTCAAGCTTGCGGCGGCAGACCCGAACCGGCCCGTCATCCGGGCGCGATGGCGCGGATGACGGCGTCGAGGAAGCGGGCGATGTCGTCTGTGACGTGGTCGACGTGCGGGGCGTCGCGGCCCTCGTCCTCCCACTCCTCCCGCAGCGCCGCGGCGGCGGCCCGCGGCACCACGAGCACCGTGCGCATGCCGTGCTCGTGGGGCACCAGCAGGTTGCGCGGCAGGTCCTCGAACATCGCCGCCCGCTTCGGCTCGATGCCGTGGCGGCGCCAGAACCGGTCATAGGCCGGCGCCTGGGGCTTCGGCAGGTGCTCGGCATCGGCGATGTCGAAGATGTCGTCGAACAGCCCGGTGATGCCGAGCCGCGCCGACACCGCCTCGGCATGGCGCCGCGAGCCATTGGTCATGATGTAGCGCCGCCCCGGCAGTGCCGTCAGCGCGGCCGCGAGCTCCGGGTGCGGCAGCACCGGCGTGTGGTCGATGTCGTGCACATAGTCGAGGAACGCCTCGGGCGCGACGCCGTGCTCGATCATCAGCCCGCGCAGCGTGGTGCCGTAGCGCCGGTAATAGTCCTTCTGCACCACCCTGGCCGCCACGGCATCAAGGTTCAGCGCCCTCTGCAGGAAGGCGCGGATCTTAACGTCGATCTGGCTGAACAGGTCGGTCTCGGGCGGATAGAGCGTGTTGTCGAGATCGAAGATCCACGCCTCGACATCCCGGAACGAGGTGGCGAGGCGCGGGCTGTCGGGCATGCTCACGGCGTGATCAGGGTGCCGGCGCCGCGCTCGGTGAACAGTTCGAGCAGCACGACGTGGGGCACCTTGCCGTCGAGGATGACGACGCCTTCGACACCGCGCTCCAGCGCCTCGATGCAGGTCTCGACCTTCGGGATCATGCCGCCGGAAATGGTGCCGTCGGCGATCAGGCGGCGGGCGTCGGCGACCGAGAGTTCCTTGATCAGGTTCTTGTCGCGGTCGAGCACGCCCGGCACGTCGGTGAGGAACAGCAGGCGGCGGGCGTTCAGCGCGCCGGCGACGGCCCCGGCGAAGGTGTCGGCGTTGATGTTGTAGGTGTCGCCCTTCTCGTCGGGGGCGACGGGGGCGAGCACGGGAATGATCTCGCTGCGCGCCATGATGTCGAGCACCTCGCGGCGCACCGTCGTCGGCTCGCCGACGAAGCCGAGATCCACCACCGCCTCGATGTTGGAATTCGGGTCGATGCTGGTGCGCGTCACCTTGGTCGCGGTCACCATGCGGCCGTCCTTGCCGGAAAGGCCCACCGCCCGCCCGCCGGCCGCGTTGATGGCGGAGACGATCTCCTTGTTGATGGAGCCGGCCAGCACCATCTCGACGATCTCCACGGTGGCGCGGTCCGTCACGCGCAGCCCGTCTCGGAACTCGCTCTTGATGCCGAGCCGGTCGAGCATGGCGCCGATCTGCGGGCCGCCGCCGTGCACCACCACCGGGTTGAGGCCGGAAAGCTTCAGGAGCGTGATGTCCTCGGCGAACGCCTTCGACAGCGCGTGCGAGCCCATGGCGTGGCCGCCATATTTCACCACGACCGTCTGGTCGTCGTAGCGCAGCATGTAGGGCAGCGCCTCGGCGATGATGCGGGCGCGGGAGTGGAAGTCCGCGTCGGTCTCGGGGGTGTTCGGCTCGGTCGTCATGGCTCAATCCGCAGCAGGGCCGCCGGCGATGCGCCGGCGCGGGCGCGTGTCTGGCGCCGCCGTTGGAGGGGCTTACAGCATCGCGGATCGAATCGGAATCGGCGCGATGCTGTCGATCTCAATTCAGGCGTCGGATCCGGTCCGGAGAGGCGGCCTCGCGCCCCCGGTCCGCCCTGCGCTGTCCCGCCCGGGCGCTCAGTTGCCCGCGACGAGGCGGACGATCTCCGCCCGCAGGATGTCGATACCCTCGTTTTTCTCGCTCGATGTGACGACGATGCGGGGATAGGCGGCCGCGCGGCGCGCGATCGCCTCGTGGGTCGCCGAAATCGCCGCCTCCAGCCCCTTCGGGCCGACCTTGTCGGCCTTGGTCATCACCACCTGATAGGACACGGCGGCCTTGTCGAGCAGCCCCATCACCTCGAGGTCGTTGTCTTTCGGGCCGTGGCGCGAATCGATCAGAAGGTAGACCCGCTTCAGGTTCTGCCGGCCGCGCAGGTAGCCGAACACCAGCTCGGTCCAGGCGTCCACCTTGTCCTTCGGCGCCGCGGCGTAGCCGTAGCCGGGCATGTCGACGAGCGCGATGTCGGTGCCCTCGCCCTCGGGGCGGAAATAGTTGAGCTCCTGGGTGCGGCCGGGCGTGTTGGACGTGCGCGCCAGCGCCTTCTGGCCGACGAGCGCATTGATCAGGCTCGACTTGCCGACGTTCGAGCGGCCGGCCATGGCGATCTCGATGCCCTGCATCGGCGGCACCAGAGTGAGCGACGGTACGCCGATGCGGAACGTCCACGGCCGCGCGAACAGAAGCCGCCCGGTCTCGATCTCGCCGCCGGAGAAGTCCTCGGGCTTGGCCGTCACCGGGGGCAGGGTCGGCTTCTTCTTCGCCGCCTTCGCCTCGCCGGCGCCCGGGTTCGCGGCCGCGCCGGCCTTCGCCGGTGGCTTACCGGCGGCCTTGGCCGGTCCCGGCTTGGCGAACCTCGGTTTGGCGAACTTCGGTTTGGTCGATTTCGGCCCGGCCGGCTTCGGCTTGCCGGTCGCCCCGGTCTTCGCCCCGGTCCTGGTCCCGGGCTTGCCGGTCATCTTGCCGTTGTTTCTGGCGTCGCGGTCCGCCTCGCTCATGGAAATCTCCCGGCGCAGGCCGGCCTGGCGCCGGCATCATGCCCGGCGGATGGTCCGGCGGGCGCCTTCAAAAGGAAGGGGCGGCACATGTCGCCGCCCCCGGATCGTCGTGTCCCGGCCGAAACGAGGCCTATTTCTTCGGCTTCGCCTCGACGGGCGGCGGCGCCTTCTTGCGGAACATCCCCTTGATGTTGTCCCACAGTTCCACCTTCACGCCCTGGCGGTGCATGATGAACGACTGCTGCAGCACCGAGAGCGTATTGTTCCAGGCCCAGTAGATCACGAGGCCGGCCGGGAAGCTCGCCAGCATGAAGGTGAACACCACCGGCATCCAGTTGAACACCATCGCCTGCGCCGGATCGGGCGGCGTCGGGTTCAGCTTCATCTGCAGGAACATGGTGATGCCCATGATGATCGGCCAAACGCCGAGCATCAGGAAGTGCGGCGGCGTCCAGGGGATCAGCCCGAACAGGTTGAAGATGGTGGTCGGATCCGGCGCGGCGAGATCGTGGATCCAGCCGAAGAACGGCGCGTGGCGCATCTCGATGGTGATGAACAGCACCTTGTAGAGCGAGAAGAACACCGGGATCTGGATCACGATCGGAAGGCAGCCGGCGAGCGGGTTGATCTTCTCCCGCTTGTAGAGCTCCATCATCGCCTGCTGCTGCTTGACGCGATCGTCCTTGTAGCGCTCGCGCATCGCGGTCAGCTCGGGCTGGATCTTCTTCATCCGGCTCATCGACACGTAGGACTTGTTCGCGAGCGGGAAGAAGATCGCCTTCACGCTCACGGTGACGAGCAGGATGGCGACGCCGAAATTGCCGACGAGGTGATAGAAGAAGTCGATGACGAAGAACATCGGCTTCGTCAGGAAGTAGAACCAGCCCCAGTCGATCAGCAGGTCGAACCGGTTCAGCTTCAGCGTGTCTTCGTAGTTGTTGATCAGCGACACCACCTTGGCGCCGGCGAACAGGCGGGTCTCGGCCGTCGCCGTGGCGCCGGGGGCGAGGTTGATCGCCTCGCTCAGCGTGTCCGCCTGGTAGCTCTGGTGGCCGTCGGTGTTGAAATAGTTGAAGGTGGGCGTGAACGGCTTGCCGCCCGCCGGGATCAGGGTCGCGGCCCAGTACTTGTCGGTGATGCCGAGCCAGCCGCTTTCGACGGGCGGCGACTTGATCGCGCCGTCTTCCTGCAGGGTCTTGTACTTGATTTCCTTCAGGCCGGCGTCGCCGAGCACGCCGATCAGGCCCTCGTGCAGGATGTAGTAGCCGCTGGTGGGCGGCGTGCCGTGGCGCGAGATCAGGCCGTAATTGTAGAGCACCACCGGCGTCGTGCCGGTGTTCTCGACCGACTGGTCGACCTTGAACATGTAGTGGTCGTCGACCGAGTAGGTGCGGCGGAACTTCAGGCCCTGGCCGTTGTCCCAGGTCAGCACCAGCGGCGTCGCCGGCGTCAGCTTGGCGTCGGGGCCGCCTTCCGGCGTCCACACGGTGTCGGCGCCGGGCAGGGCGATCTTCGCGCCGGAATCCCCGACGAAGCCGAATTCGGCATAATAGGCGTCGGGCGTGCCGGAGGGCGAGAACAGCGTGATCAGCGGGCTCGTCGGGCTGATGGTCTCGCGGTAGTCCTTCAGGCGCACGTCGTCGATGCGGCCGCCCTTCAGGTTGACCGAGCCGATGATCGCCGGGCTCTCGATGATGGCGCGCGGGCTCGCGGCGATGGCGGTGGCGCGGTCGCGCGCGATC
>JAEZMP010000009.1 GCA_023442215.1 Pseudomonadota bacterium | reverse complement strand
GCCCGGGGGTGTCGTGGGCAGGCTGGTTGTGGCTCAAGGAGCGCTTTGCCGATGTCGATCGTCCGGACGATCCGGCGCACGGTACCCGTTGTTGCGGCGGCGGTTGTGTTGGCAGCCGCAGTGCACGCTGCAATCTGGCTGGTCGGGGAGCAGAAGGTTTCCGCCCCCGATGTGAACGGCAAGCTCGAAAGCCTGTCTTTCGCGCCATACAACGCATCGGAAAACCCGGAGAAGGGAACCATCCTGTCCAAGGCGCGACTGCGCGAGGACATGGAGGTGGTCGCTCCCTACACCAAGGCGATCCGCACCTACGCCGCCACCGGCGGTCTGGAGCAGGTGCCGGAGATCGCCAACGAATACGGCATCAAGGTCACCCAGGGCGCCTGGATTTCCCCGGACGAGACCCGCAACGCGCTTGAGATCAAGAACGCGCTCGATCTCGCGCGGCGCTACAACAACGTCCAGGCCCTCGTCATCGGCAACGAGACCGTTCTGCGCGGCGAGAAGACCGGCAAGGAGATGGCCGAGATCCTCCGCAAGGTGCGCGCCGAAAGCCCGGTTCCGGTCACTACCGGCGAAATCTGGTCGACGTGGCTCGAGCACCCGGAACTGGCCGCCAACGTCGATTTCATCGCCGCCCACATCCTGAGCTACTGGGAAGGCGTGCCCCGCGAGAAGGCGGTGCAGACCGCCATCGACGTCTACGAGAAGCTGCGCGCCGCGTTCCCCGGCAAGCACATCGTCGTCGCCGAGTTCGGCTGGCCCTCGGGCGGCTACAACATGAAGGGCGCCGATCCCGGCCCTGTCGCACAGGCGGAAATCCTGCGCGACTTCGTCGCCCGCGCCCGCGACCACGGCATCGACTACAACATCATCGAGGCGTTCGATCAGGTCTGGAAGACCAACGAAGGCTCCGTCGGCGCCTACTGGGGCCTGTTCGATGCCGACCGCAAGCTGAAGTTCGACCTCGCCGGCGTCATCCGTGAGCCCAACAAGGAGCGCATCGTCGGCGCCGCCCTGCTGGTCGGCACGCTCCTGTCGCTGTTCGCGTTCGCGCTCCGCCATCCCACCTTCTGGCAGGCCTTCCTCGTCGCAGGTGCCGCGCAGGGCATCGGCGCGTGGCTCGCGATCACCATCGCCCACCCGCTGTCGCACTATCTCGTCGTCGGCAGCGCCATCATGTGGGTGGCCGGCCTGATCCTGCTGGTGCCGCTGGCGCTGCTGTCGCTCTCTCGCATCGAGGAAATCGCCGCCATCGCCCTCGGCCGCGGACCGGTGCGCCTGCTGCCCGACAAGATCAGCGCCCGCGCGTTCTCGGCGACCCCGGTGCCGGACGCCTCCTCCCTCGCCGAGTTGGGCCTCACCGCCCAGCCGATGGTCTCGATCCACATCCCGGCCTATCGCGAGCCGCCGGAGATGCTGAAGCAGACGCTCGATTCGATTGCCGCCCTCGACTATCCGAACTTCGAGTGCGTGGTCGTCATCAACAACACCCCCGATCCGGCGTTCGTCACGCCGATCGCGGAGCATTGCCGTGCGCTCGGCGCCCGCTTCAAGTTCGTCAATGTCGAGAAGCTCTCCGGCTTCAAGGCCGGCGCGCTGCGGGTGGCGCTGGAACACACCGCCCCCCAGGCGGAAGTCATCGCGCTGCTCGATGCCGACTATGTCGTCGAGCCCGACTGGCTGAAGGATCTGGCGCCGCTGTTCTCCGATCCGCGTGTCGGCATCGTCCAGGCGCCGCAGGACCATCGCGACGGCGAGCGCAGCCCGTTCCACGCGGTGCTCAACGCCGAATATGCCGGCTTCTTCGATATCGGCATGGTCGAGCGCAACGAGGCCAACGCCATCGTCGTCCACGGCACCATGTGCCTCATCCGGCGCCTCGCGCTGGAGGAAGCCGGCGGCTGGTCGAGCGACACCATCACCGAGGACACCGATCTCGGCCTCTCCATCATGGAGCACGGCTGGTCGGCGCACTATACCCGCCGCCGTTACGGCCAGGGGATGCTCCCGGACGACTACCGCTCGTTCATGGTACAGCGCCACCGCTGGGCCTATGGCGGCTTCCAGATCGCGAAGAAGCACTGGCTGCGCTTCCGTCCGGGCCGCACCGCTCTCACCGCCACCCAGCGCACCCAGTTCATGCTGGGCTGGCTGAACTGGATGGGTGCGGAAACCCTCGGCGTTGCAGCCGCCTTCCTCAACCTGCTCTGGGTGCCCGTGGTCGCGTTCGCCGGCATCGCGCTGCCGGATTCGGTCCTGACGCTGCCGGTGGTGGTGGTGTTCCTCATCAACATCATCCACTTCTCGCTGCTCTACCGGCTGCGGGTGCGGCTGCCGTTCCGCCACGCGCTCGGTGCCGGTGTAGCGGCGATGAGCCTGCAGTTCACCATCGCCCGCGCCGTCACGCTCGGCATGTTCAAGGACTCGCTGCCGTTCCTGCGCACCGACAAGGGCGCGGGCGGCAAGAAGCCGGTTGGCGCCTTCCCGGCGAAGTGGGAAGCCGTCATCGGCAGCCTGCTCGTCCTCGGCTCCGCCCTGCTGATCGCCACCAACAAGGACCAGGTCCGCGAGATCTACGTGTTCGCGGCGGTGCTGGTCGTGCAGGCGCTGCCGTTCCTCGCGACCGTCGGCATGGCGCTGTTCGAGCGGCGGGTGATGGTTTCGCTCGCCGGTTCGGCCGCACCGGCCGCGCCGGAGGCTGCCGCCGCGGTCGAAATGCCCGTGACCGTGCAGACCGGATCCACGCCCGCCCTGCCCACGATCACGGCCTCGCCCTCCGCCTGAGGGTCGGACTGACTGCATTCAGAAAGCCGGCGGCGCTCGTGCCCGCCGGCTTTTTCATGTCCGGCCAGCGCGCCCCATCGACAGCACGTCTTCACGTTGCAATGCGGTAAAGCACGGCGAATATTCGCTTTCCGCCATCCGGGCCCGAGCGCCGTGGATGCGTTCCGGCTGGCCTTCACACCAGTTTGAACCTCTCCGGCACCGTCGCCGGCGAAGTGCTCGCCGCGTCACGACATGGAACGGCGGCGCCAATTCCGATTGACCAACAGTTCAAGAGAAGAAACCGAAGCAATCGCGCGCCAACGGACGCTGCCCGACGACGGCGCCGGCTACGGCCGAGGTCTGTTGACTTGACCGCAAAGGATCGTCATTTGTTCTAGTCGCGATTGTGTTTTCGGCCATGCCTTGTTCCACTCCCTGCGGAGAAACGGTCCAAGCCAACCGCAGAAATCGCAGACCCGCCGGTCTCAGCCGCGAGGCAGGGCCGGCATCAGGACGACCCGACCAGGAGACGACGATGGCTACCGGGACCGTAAAGTGGTTCAACGCCCAGAAGGGATACGGCTTCATTCAGCCGAGCGACGGCTCGCGCGATGTCTTCGTGCATATCACGGCCTTGCAGCGGGCCGGATTGGCGAACCTCATCGAGGGCCAGAAAGTAACGTACGAACTGGTTACCGAGCGCGGCAAGACTTCGGCCGGTAATCTGCGCGTCGGCTGATTTCCGCCGCGCTTGCCGGATCGAGAGGGGGGCGTGACCGTGAGGTCGCGTACCGACAAGATATCGCATTCGGAATTCTGATCTGACGTCTTGGATCGCCGGCCGGCCTTCTCGTCATGGGACGAGAGCCGGCCGTTTTTATTGCACGGCCGCTCGACGCGGCGAGGCCCGGCACCCGGAAGGCGCGCGTCCCGGCGCGGACGCCTACTTGGCTGCAATCCGTCAGATCCAGACGGCTTCGCCGGCCTGGAAGCGGAAGATGCGGTCCTGCGGCACGGGCCGGACCGGAATGTCGGCCGAAGGCAGCGGGAACAGCAAGCCTTCGAGCACGCGCTGGACACCGCCGTGGGCGACCACCACCGCATCGCGGTCGATGCTGGCGAGCCAGCCCCCGATGCGGACGGACAGCATGGCGTAGCTTTCGCCCTCCGGCGGCACAAATCCCCACTTGTCGGCCTTGCGCGCGGCGTGGCCGGCTGGATCGCGCGCCTTGATCTCGTCGAGGGTGTGACCTTCCCACTGTCCGAAGGTCACTTCGCGCAATCTGTCGTCGACGGTGTAGTCGAGGGGATCGAGGCCAAGCCCGCGCCGGACGATCTCCATGGTCTCGCGCGAGCGCCCGAGCGGCGAGGCGATCCAGACGAAGGCCGCCGGATCGAGAGCGGCCGTCGCGAAGTGCTCGGCGAGGGCCTGCCCGTTGCGCGCGGCCTGCGTACGGCCGAAATCGTTCAGGGGAATGTCGCGCTGGCCCTGGAGACGGCCCTCCGCGTTCCAGTCCGTCTGGCCGTGGCGGATGTGATAGAGCGTCGTGGCAAGCATGGGATCTCCCGACCCGAAGCGCCCATTCGACTGAGCGAGCCCTCTGGCGTCTGGCAGGGCAACCCCGGGTTCAGTCATTCAGGCCTTCCGTCCCGCTCGGATCGCGCGGTCCGGGGGGAGGCTCCGGACCGGCGGACGCGGGACGCCGAGGCGCCGCGGACTATTCCTTCACGACCGAAATGTCGGGCGCGTCCACCGCCTTCATGCCGACGACGTGATAGCCAGCGTCGACATGGTGGATCTCGCCGGTGACGCCGCGCCCGAGGGGCGACAGCAGGTAGAGCGCGGAATCGCCGACGTCCTCGATGGTCACGGTCCGCCGCAGCGGCGCGTTATACTCGTTCCACTTCAGGATATAGCGGAAATCGCCGATGCCGGACGCCGCGAGCGTCTTGATCGGGCCGGCCGACAATGCGTTGACGCGGATCGCCTTCGGGCCGAGATCGGCGGCGAGATAGCGCACGCTCGCCTCAAGGCCGGCCTTGGCGACGCCCATCACGTTGTAGTGCGGCATCACCTTCTCGGCACCGTAATAGGTGAGCGTGAGGATCGAGCCGCCTTCGGTCATCAGCTTCTCGGCGCGCTGGGTCACGGCGACCAACGAATAGACCGAGATCTGCATGGTGCGGGCGAAGTTGTCGGCAGAGGTGTCGACGTAGCGACCGTCGAGTTCTTCCTTGTCGGAGAAGGCGATGGCGTGGACGAGGAAGTCGAGCCGGCCCCAGGTCTTCTCGAGGTCGGCGAACACCGCGTCGATGGAGGCCGCGTCGGTGACGTCGCAGTGGCCGGCCACATGGGCGCCGAGTTCCGCGGCCAGCGGCTCGACGCGCTTGCGCAGCGCATCTCCCTGATAGGTCAACGCGAGTTCGGCGCCGTGGGCACGCACCGCCTTCGCGATGCCCCAGGCGATCGAGCGGTTGTTCGCGACGCCCATGATCAGGCCGCGCTTGCCGCTCATCAGCCCCTGCGTTTCAACCATCGTCACACTCTATCCCAATTTCGTATCCGCAGTGGATCGGCCTCCTATGGCACAGCGCCGGATGCCCTTCAAGCCATTGCGCCGATTGAGGGGACGAAGGCGGCCATCGGAGCCGCAGGGTGTCATAAAAGCCGCGGCTGCCGGTCGTCCTCGTTCCCGGCGTCGCGCGGAGGCGGCGAAGGCGCTACCGGCGCCGTCAGGCCGGCATCGTCGTTCCGCACCGCGTTGACGCGGGTATCGACCGCGACCGCCGTGAAGAAGCCGTCGGGAACCGGCCGCAGGAGCCCGGCGGCCTCGCGGCCGTCGACGTGGCGGCAGTCGAGCCAGGCGGAGAAGCGGTCGGGCGGGATAACCGCGGGCATCCGGTCGTGGATCGCCGACATCATGGCGTTGGCGGCCGTCGTCAGGATCACGCCGGTCTCGTGGATGCCGCCGTCCGGATCGACCCATTCCTCCCACAGCCCGGCAAGACCGACCACGCCGCCTGCGGTGGGGCGTATCAGGAAGGGCTGCCGCGAGCCGCCGGCCTGCCGGGCCCATTCGTAGAAACCACTTGCGGGGATAAGGCAGCGGCGATGGCGCATGGCGCCGCGGAAGGTCGGCTTCTCCAGCACCGTCTCGGAGCGGGCATTGATCGGCTTGGAGAACGCGGACGGGTCCTTGACCCAGCCCGGGACGAGACCCCAGCGCACCAGTTCGAGCAGGCGGCGGCCGTGCTCCTCGCGGACGACGGCGATCGGCTGGCCGGGGGCGATGTTGTAGCGGGGCGGGAACGGCGCGAAGCCGTCGACGTCGAACATGCGGGCGACGTCGTCAGGGGTCACGTCAAGCACGAAGCGGCCGCACATGGTTCCGATTCCCGCTGTCTCTCATATCCCGCTCATGCGCGCCCGATGCGCGCTTCGTGATCAGCCGAAAAGCGCCCAGAGCGCGCGGGCGAGCACCGCAAGACCGAACACGAACAGAAGACCGCCGGCCACCCGGTTGATGCGTTCCAGCCAGGCGTCGTTCATGCGGCCGCGCAGCATGGTGACGAGCCCCGCGATCAGAAGCCACCACGACGACGAGCCGATGATGAGGCCGCCGACCAGCGTCAGGGCGCCGAGCCAGTCGCCCGGCGCGGGGGCGAGGTCGCCGAGGCCGCCGAACAGGGCGATGAAGCCGAGCACCGCCCCGGGATTGGTGATCGTCATCACGAAGGCTGTGGCGAGGCCGGAGATGAAACCGGACTGCCCGCCGTTGGCGCCCTCGTCGAGATGGGGATGGGCGCGCATGATGCGCCAGCCGAACCAGAACAGCACCACGGCGCCGATCATCTGCACGGTGACGGCATGGGACGACACGAAGTCCGAGACCGCCGTCACGCCGAAGGCCGCCATCGAGGCATAGAGCGCATCGGCGACCACCGCGCCCAGTCCCGCCAGCCAGCCCGCGAACAGGCCACGGCGGAAGGTACGCTGAATCACCATGATGTTGACCGGGCCGACGGGAGCCGTCGTCGCGACCCCGATCGCTGCGCCAATGCCGAGCAAGCCGAAATCGGTCAAGTCACCATCCCTGCACGATCGTCAGCCGAGCCTGCGCCGTGCCCGCCGGGGCGGAATTGACCATCCGCGCCACCGATTCCCGACGAAGTTCCCCCAATCCCGTTGGATGCCATAAGCGATGGCTTTGAGGATCACAACGGCCCACCGCAAAAAATCGGGCTTCTCGGGAGCGGGCGCGACGATAAAATAGCCTGAGTCCAAAGCCGCCCGGTGCGGTTCCGGCTATCCCGGGGGCTGGCGCGCCGAGCCGTCCGGGCTCGACGACAACGCCCTCCTCGCAATCAGGCTCCGTCATGCTTTCATTCTCCGTCGGCCGTGTTCTCGGTCTCGCGCTGGCGCTGGGAATGGTGCCTGCCTTCGCCGGTCCCGCCGCGGCGCGCCTCCCGCCCGACGCGGCCCTGGTGCGTGTCGCCGCCGTCGATTCCGCCGCCCCGGCGACGCTGCCCGGATCGAGCCTCGATCCCATGCCGACCGTGGACCACCCCGGCCTGACTGCCGGGCCGCAGCCGCCGGCGTCGGAACCTTCCGCGCTGCCGGACACCACGGACACCAGCCCGGCGACCTCGCCGCAGAGCGACACGACCACGCCGGACCGCCCGCAGACGCCGACGACGACCGAAGGCCAGACGGCGCCCGCGACGCCGGGTTCCACGGAGAAGCCGGCGGACAACGCATCGCCGGCTACGACGCCGCCGGCGATGACACAGCCGGCAACGGAAGCGCCATCCGCCGACACGCCGTCGCAGGGTTCGGCGGATCCGGGGTCGGCGGATCCGGGATCGTCGCCGTCCGGTTCCGCGCCCTCCGGCTCTCCCGCTCAGGGCTCTCCGGCAGAGGGCTCGCCCGCTCCCGGCTCCCCTGCCCCGGCGGCACCGTCCTCGGTGTCGCCCTCTGAGACGACGCCGCCGGCCGCGCCCGGCGCAGGCCAGCAGGATCCGGGAGGGGAGACCGACACGCCGCAGGCGTCGCCCTCCCCGCCCGCCGATTCCGGCGCGGAAAGCGGGCCGCTGCCCGAGATTCACTACGGCGTCGAGGGCCTTCCCGAACCGGTGCGGAAGATGCGGCAGGCGATCATCGACGCCGCCCGCACCGGCGACATCGAGAAGCTCCGGCCTGTGTTCGCCATGAGCAAGACGCCGCCGGAACTGTCGAAGGAGCCCTACAAGGACCCGATCACCTACCTGAAGGAAACCTCGGGCGACGAGAACGGCCGCGAGATCCTCGCCATCCTGCTCGACCTGCTCGATGCGGGATGGGTGCACGACGGCGCCGGCACGCCGGACGAGATGTATGTCTGGCCCTATTTCTCGGAGATTCCGGTCGACCGACTGACGCCGCCGCAGGAGGTGGAGCTCCTGCGCGTGCTGACGGCGTCGGACGTCGACGAGATGCGCGCCTATGCGGCCTATCTGTTCTACAAGATCGGCATCGCGCCCGACGGCACCTGGCGCTTCTTCATGATCGCCGACGACGGGAACTGAGCGACCGGTTCGCCGGCCCGGCCTGAACAGGCTTCATTAGCCGGCGCGCGGTCGCTCTAGCCGCGCGGTGTGCCGTGCAGGGCGGTGCCGAGGTCGGGAATGGTGTCGAGGCCGCTGTCCCAATAGGGTTCCGGGCCGTAGAGTTCGGCGAGGAAGTCGATGAAGAGCCGCACCTTGGCCGGCAGGAAGCGACGGCTTGGATAGACGGCGTGGACGCCGACCCGCCGGGAGGCGTGATAATCCGGCAGCACCACCTGCAGCGCGCCGGAGGCGAGTTCGGCGCCGACGTCCCAGGTCGAGCGCAGCGCGATCCCCATGCCGGC
>JAEZMP010000681.1 GCA_023442215.1 Pseudomonadota bacterium | reverse complement strand
TGCCGCCCCCGGCCGCCAGCATCACGTCGCCCGCCGCAAACCCAGACAGGTAATCCGACTGCGACGCCGACACCCGCAGCGTGCCGCCGTCAAGCGTCACGGACGCGCCCATCGCTCCCGCGACCTTCACAAGCTGCCCGGCGACGACGACGGCCCCATCCGCCACCGAAAGCGTGCCGCTGCCGACGTTGGCGACCGTCAGCGTTCCCGTGCCAAGGTCCAGCCGCGAGCCGGTGCCGGTGACGTCGATGGTACCGTTGCCCGTCGCCGAATAACGGTTCATCCCGGCACTGTCGGCCGTGACCACGCCGCCGTCGGCGATGGTCAGCGTGCCCGTGCCGGAATCGCCGACATAAAGCTCCGCCGTCGCCCAGCTCGAACTAGTGCCCGTGATGGTCGCCGTGGCGACCGAACCGCCGCTGTAGCCGATGCGGCCCGTGCCGGTGATCAGGCTTGCGCCGTTCTCGACGAGGAGCGTGCCGTTGCCGCCATAGCCGACCGTGAGGGTGGCCGTTCCCAGGGTCCAGGTCGATCCCGCCCCGGAGACGGTGACCGAGCCGAGATCGCCATTGTCGCTGGCGAGTTCCGACGAGCCGCTCGTCACCCGGCCACCGGCCGAGATCGTCAGCGATGCCGGGAGCGCGGAATCGCCGACATAGAGAGAGTTCGTTCCGAGGTTCCAGTGCGAGTCGGTCCCCGTCACCGTGACCGAGCCTGTCGAACCGGAATTGTCGGCGATGTAGCCGGTTCCGCTGGTGATCACGCCGCCGTCGGAAACGACGAGCGTGCCGCTGCCGTTCTGCCCGACATTCAGCGAGCTGCTGCCGAGGTTCCAGATCGAGCCCGCGCCCGTCACAGTGACCGCGCCCGAGCCGCCGGCCTCGCTGCCGAGATAGCCGCTGCCGCTCGTCACAAGTCCGCCGTCCGACACCGTCAGCGAGCCGGCGCCGTACTTGCCCACCGTGAAGGAGCCGGCGTTCATCTGCGAGCCGCCGCCCGACACCGTCACCGTGCCGGTGCTGCCGGCCTGACGTCCGACTTCGACGGAACCACCGCCCGTCACCTTGCCGCCCGCCGTCACCTCCAGCGTGCCGGTCCCCGCGTCGCCGACGCGGATCGTATCATAGTCGCGGTTCCACTCCGTGCCGGCCCCGGTCACCACGATCCCGGCGGTCTCGCCGCTCGCGCCCGCGATCGTGACGGGCCCCGCCGACATGCTGCCCCCGCCCGACAGCTCCAGCGTGCCGCCCGAGACCGTCGTGCCGCCCGTGTAGGTGTTCGCACCCGTCAGCACCAGTGTGCCCGTGCCGGTCTTCTGCAGGGCGAGGTTGCCGCTGGTGTAGTCGCTCAGAACGCCGGAGAATGTCGTGCCGACGTTGTTGCCGCCCGTCACGAGCGTTCCGGTACCGCTACCCGACAGCACGCCGCCGACCACGTTGCCGGCGCCCGACAACGAACCGATCGTCTCGCTCGCTCCGATCACACCGAGAGTGGCGCCGGCGGAGACCGTTACCGCCACGGTGTCTGCAAGCGCGGAGCCGCCCATCACCGCCAGGGTGCCGGAGGATATCTGCACGGGTCCGGTGAAGCTGTTCGTCCCGGACAGAACCTGGACGGCGGAGCCAACCTTGGTCAGGCCCCCGGTTCCGGAAATGGCGCCGGCGAAGCTCTCGTCGACGTTCGCCCCGCCGAGCGTCAGGGAATTGCCGCCCAGCGAAACGGTGCCGCCTGCTCCCGCGAGGCCGGAAAGCCCGCCGATCGTCTCGTCCGCATCGGTCAGAGCGAGCGTCGCGCCGGATGCCACGATCACGCGGGAGGTGTCGGCGATGGCCGAACCGCCGGCAAGCTGCAACTGGCCGGCCGTGACCTGGACCGCGCCTGTGAAGACGTTCGCCCCGCTCAGGACCATCGTGCCGCTGCCGGTCTTCTCCAGCGAGCCGCTGCCGCTGATCACGCCCGAGAACGTCGTGCTGGCGTTGTTGCCGCCGACCGAAAGCTTCTGGCTGGCGGCGAGCGTCACGGCGCCCGCCCCGGCGAGGGAGCCGATCGCCTCCGTGGTGTTGATCGCGAGGGTCGCACCGGACGCAACGGTAAAGCCGCCGGAGAATATGTAGACCGTCGCCGTCGTGCTCTGCAGCGCCAGTGTGCCGGCCGAAACGGTGGTGGCGCCGCTGTAGAGCGTCGGGTTGCTCAGCATCAGCGTCAGCGTACCGGCCCCCCGCTTCTCCAACGAGCCCGTGCCGCTGATCGTGCCGGTGAAGCTGGTCGAATCCGACCGGTCGAACACCAGCGCCGCGTTGTTGACGATGTTGCCGGAGACCGAGCCCGCCGATGTGCCATTGCCGATCTGCAGCGTGCCGGCGGAAATCGTAGTGCCGCCGGTATAGGTGTTCGTGCCGGTCAGTACGAGCGTGCCGGCGCCGGTCTTCTCAAGACCGGCCGTGCCGTCCAGGACCGAGGCGATGGTCGCCGTGCCGCTGTCGACCAGGATCGCCGGCGTCAGCCCGGACGCGAACGCGGCGAGCGTGATGCTCTGGCCCGTCACCGTGTAGCCGCCGGTCATGAAGTCCATGCCGACGACCTGCGGATTGGTCGCGCCCGCGAT
>JAEZMP010000663.1 GCA_023442215.1 Pseudomonadota bacterium | reverse complement strand
CGGCATGCCGACCTTCGCCTACCAGGTGTCCGGCGAGTACGCGATGATCCGCGGCGCGGCCGACCGCGGCTGGATCGATGGCGAGCGCGCGATGTTCGAAAGCCTGCAGGCGTTCAAGCGCGCGGGCGCCGACGGCGTGCTCACCTATTTCGCGGTGGACGTCGCCCGCCGCCTGAGGGCGGGATGATGGACGCCACCTCCCCGGTCGCGCCGGCCGAAGCCCCGGCCCCGCAGCTTGCGCCGTCCCCCGTCGTCGATGCCAGGCCGGCGGCGGCGGCGTGGCCGACTATCGACGGCATCCGCGCCGCGGCGGACCTCTTGCGCGGCCGGATCGTGCGCACGCCGCTGCTGCCCGCCCGCAAGCTCTCCGATCTCACGGGCGCCGAGGTGTTCGTGAAATACGAGAACCTCCAGGTCACGAGCGCCTTCAAGGAGCGTGGCGCGCTCGTGAAGCTCATGAGCCTCGATGCCGCCCGGCGCCAGCGCGGCGTCATCGCCATGTCGGCCGGCAACCATGCCCAGGCGGTCGCCTACCACGCGGCCCGCCTCGGCATTCCCGCCGTGATCGTGATGCCCGAGCCGACGCCGTTCGTGAAGGTGGCCGCCACCCGCGCCTACGGCGCCCGCGTGGTGCTCGCCGGCGAGACCGTGGCCGAGGCGCAGGTCGAGGCCGAGCGCATCTCGCAGGCAGAAGGCTACAGCTGGGTGCATCCCTACGACGACGCGGAGGTCATCCGCGGCCAGGGCACCGTCGCGCTCGAGATGCTGGCGGACGAGCCGGATCTCGAAACCCTCCTCGTGCCGGTGGGCGGCGGGGGGCTGATCTCCGGCATCGCCATCGCCGCCAGGGCGCTGAAGCCCGGCATCGAAATCGTGGGCGTCGAGACGGAACTCTATCCCTCGCTCATCGCCGCGCGGGCCGGAACGCAGGCCGTCTGCGGCGGCAACACGCTGGCCGAAGGCATCGCCGTGAAGAATGTCGGCGTGCTGCCGCTCGCGATCACCCGCGCGCTGGTGGACGACGTCGTGGCCGTCTCCGAAAGCCATATCGAGCGGGCGGTGAACGCCTTCCTCACGATCCAGAAGACCGCCGCCGAGGGCGCCGGCGCGGCCGGCCTTGCGGCGCTGATCGCCGATCCCGCGCGGTTCGCGGGCCGAAAGGTCGGCGTCGTGCTCACCGGCGGCAACATCGATCCGCGCATTCTCGCCGCCATCATGGTCCGCGAGCTGACCCGTGCGGACCGCATCGTCTCGATCCGCGTCACCGTGCCGGACCGGCCGGGCACGCTGGCCGAGCTTTCCGGCATCATCGGCGGCACCGGCGGCAACATCCTCGAAGTCTCGCACCACCGCTTCTTCCTGGAGGTGCCGGCGAAGGGCGCGCGCGTCGACATCACCATCGAGACGCGCGACCGCGCCCATCTCGACGAGATCATCGACGCTCTCAATGCCCGCGGCTTCATCGCCGCCCGCGTCGCGGCGGCCGAATCCCGGATGTGATCGGATAACCGGAACGCCGGGCGGCGAGAGGCCCGGCGTCCGCCTCAGCCCCGTCGCCCGCGGCCGACGGCCGCGATCACGCGGGTTTGACCTGCGCGCTCGGCAATCGTGGCCATCTGCGGCGATTCATTTGACAAAATCGCCTGCGGTCCCCATCTGCCCGCCATGGAGGAACCGATGAGCGATCTTTCGTCCGCACAACCGATGGTCGACCGGCCGTTCGACCGGCCCGATCTTTATGCCGGCGTGCGCCGGCGGCGGATGGTGGCCTTTCTATTCGACGTGGTGATGATCTTCATCCTCACGCTCATCGGCGCGGTCGTGGTGTTCTTCCTCGGCCTGTTCACGCTCGGGCTCGGCTGGTTCGCCTACCTGTTCCTGTGGCAGGGCGTGGCGCTGGTCTACGCCGCCGCGACTCTCGGCGGGCCGCGCTCGGCGACGCCGGGAATGCGGGCGCTCGGGCTGGAAATGCGGGTCTGGAACGGCGGCGCCGGCTATCCGCTGCTCGCCGTGGCGCACTCGCTGCTGTTCTATCTCTCGATCTCGTTCCTGACGCCGTTCGTACTGCTGGTCGGGCTGATCGACACCCGCAAGCGCCTCCTGCACGATCTCGTGCTCGGCACGGTGGTCGTCGATGCCGAGGCAGCGCGCCGCCGCGTCTGACGACGGCTTAGCCACCGGGCGCGGGCCCCCGCCTGCGAGCGTTGCCTTCCGACGCCACCCTCCCGGGCACGGCGGCCGGGCGATCTGAGGCCGCGGGGGCTGGGAATCGGCGGCGCTTCGTGCGGGACGTAGGGCGTCTAGGCGTCGTGCGTTTCATCGCGACCACGGGCCGGCTTTCGCCAGCCCCGCGTGCGGAAACGTTCACGCATAAAACAATTTCGCCGCCAACAGCTTGGCGCTATCGTGGCGGTCGGCGTGCGTGCAAGGCTTTCCGGTCTCCGTCAAGAAAAACCGTCGACCGTGCGTGATCGAGGGAGGTCATGACCCGGCAGTTCAGCGACAACCCCCAGTTCTATCTCACCGCGCCGTCTCCCTGCCCTTATCTCGAAGGCCGGATGGAGCGGAAGGTGTTCACGCACCTCGTCGGCGACAAGGCCGCCGCGCTGAACGACGTCCTGACCCAGGGCGGCTTCCGGCGCAGCCAGAACATCGCCTACCGGCCGGCCTGCGAGGGCTGCCGCGCCTGCATGTCGATCCGCATCGTGGTGGATGATTTCGACTGGACGTCCTCGTTCCGCCGCGTGCTGCGGGCGAACGCATCGCTGATCGGCCAGGACTCCGCGCCGCGCCCGTCATCCGAGCAGTACAGCCTGTTCCGCCGCTATCTCGACGCGCGCCACGCCGACGGCGGCATGGCCGACATGTCGGTGCTCGACTACGCGATGATGGTCGAGGACACCCACGTCGACACCCGGCTGATCGAATATCGCCGCCGCACGCCGGACAGCGCCATCACCGGGCGCGGTGGCGGCCCGCTGATTGCCGCCGCGCTGACGGACCAACTCTGCGACGGGCTGTCGATGGTCTATTCGTTCTTCGAGCCGGACATGGCCGACCGCAGCCTCGGCACCTTCATCATTCTCGACCACATCCGCCGCGCCCGCGCGGCCGGCCTGCCCTATGTCTATCTCGGCTACTGGGTCGAGGGCTCGCCCAAGATGGGCTACAAGGCCCGCTTCCGCCCCCAGGAGCACCTCGGCGCCCGCGGCTGGGAACGCGCCTGAAGAGACTGCACCGCGCTCCGGCTGTCCCGCGCCGGCCGCGCACGGGGCGAAGCCGTCCTTCGCCGCCTGCATGACAGCCCTGCCGCAGCGCCGTTCGCTTGACGCGGGGCTGCCTGTCGCCTAGTTCAATCGCTTCGAAGCTGGCCGGGGCGATGCTGTTTGCGCGTCCGCCCGACGATCCCGCGCACGACGCCGCTTCGCGCACCAGGAAATTGCAGGTCGCCGCCATGGAACACGAAGCCGCCGCCTCCGGCTGGAGCGAAACCGCGCCCACGGGCGTCCTGGTCCTTGCCGACGGCACGGTCATCGAGGGCATCGGCATCGGCGCCACGGGCAAGGCCGTCGCCGAGGTCTGCTTCAACACCGCGATGACGGGCTACCAGGAAATCCTGACCGACCCGTCCTATGCCGGGCAGATCATCACCTTCACCTTCCCGCACATCGGCAATGTCGGGGTGAACGACGAGGATCTGGAAACGGTCAACGCGGCCGGCGCCTCCGCTGTCCGCGGCTGCGTGCTCAAGACCTCGATCACCGATCCGTCGAACTATCGCGCCACGCGCGGCTTCGACCGCTGGCTCGCCGCCCGCGGCATCATCGGGCTGACCGGGATCGATACCCGCGCGCTCACCAACCTGATCCGCGAGAAGGGCATGCCCAACGCGATCATCGCCCACTCGCCGGATGGCGTGTTCGACCTCGCCGCGCTGAAGGCCGAGGCCGCCGCGTGGCCGGGCCTCGTCGGACTCGACCTCGCGAAGGACGTCACCGCCGGCCAGACCTACCAGTGGGACGAGACCACCTGGACGTGGGGCGAGGGCTACGGCCGCCAGACCGCGCCGCAGCATCACGTCGTCGCCGTCGATTACGGCATCAAGCGCAACATCCTGCGCCTTCTCGCCGATCGCGGCTGCCGGGTGACGGTGGTGCCGGCGACCGCGACCGCCGAGGAAATCCTCGCCCACAAGCCGGACGGCGTGTTCCTCTCGAACGGCCCGGGCGATCCGGCGGCGACC
>JAEZMP010000607.1 GCA_023442215.1 Pseudomonadota bacterium | reverse complement strand
GGCTTGAGCCGCTCCAGAGCCGCCTGGGCGTTCTGGAAGGGGACGATCTCGGAATAGACGCCGCTCTCGCGCACCCGCCGCGCGATCAACTGCGTGACCTGGCTGCCGAAATCGATGATCAGCACCCGTTCGCGAACCATGGTCCTTCCTTTCCGATCCTCACGGCAGGTGCTCACACGGCGCCCTGCCCGTCCGTCCGATGTCTCATCAGCCGCCGCCGGAGCGCGCTTCCAGCACATCGCCCCCGTCCCGAAAGCGCGGGCATGTTGCCGGCATCCGGATCGCGGCGATCCGGGCGGACCATACTCCAGCCTTCAAAGCCGCATCACTGCGGCGGCAGCGCGGGCGGCGGCGGCGCGTCGCCCCAGAACTTCTCGCAACCGAGCGGTGGCCACATGTTCGGATGCCGCTCGTTCAGAATGCGGCAAGAGAACCGCCTGACCGGTTCCGGCAGCCGCGAGTTGATGCCGATGCCGGCGGCCTCGTAAGGCGACGCCGCCAGAAACACGTAGATGACCCAATAGAGCGCGACGCCGAGCACCACCGCCAGCACCAGAAGCGCCAGGTTGCCGAAGGTGAGCCAGTGCCGCATCTCAGCGCTCCCGGCCGGCCACGGGCTTCTGAACAGTCCGCTCCAGCAGCGCCACGAAGAAGCCGTCCGTGCCGGCGCTCGCTGGCGTCAGCCGAAGCGCGCGGCCCCGGTCTCCGATCTCGGCGGCGAACGACGCGGGCATGGCGGACCCGAGTCCGGAAATCCAGGCACCAGCGGGATCGACCAGCCGGTAGTCGCCGTGGCGGTCGAGGAAGCCGGCGATGCGGTCCTCGTTCTCCTCGGGCAGCACGGAACAGGTGATGTAGACCAGCCGGCCGCCGGGCTTCACATAGCGGACCGCCTGCTCCAACACCTCGTCCTGCTGGCCGGTCCGCATGGCCAGCGCATTGGGGCCGACGCGCCACTTGGCGTCCGGCCTGCGCCGCCACGTCCCCGTGCCGGTGCAGGGCGCGTCGACCAGCACCAGATCCATCCTGTCCTCAAGGTCGGACAGGGGATCGGCCTTCGCCGGCGCGCGCACCTGGATGTTGTGCGCGCCCGAACGGCCGATGCGGTCGAGAATGTCGCCGAAGCGCCGCTTGTCGGAATCGTAGGCATAAAGCTGGCCGCGATTGTCCATCACGGCGGCGAGCGCCAGCGTCTTGCCGCCAGCGCCGGCGCAGAGATCGAGCACCTGCTGGCCGGGGCGGGCGCCGGCGATCAGGGCCGCGATCTGCGAGCCTTCGTCCTGCACCTCGAACCAGCCGCGGCCGAAGCCGAGCTCGCTCTGCACGTGTGGCGGCTTCGCTGCCCCCTCGCCCACCGGAATGCGCACCGCGACGGGAGAGTGCTCTCCGGCGACAGCGCCGAGATCGGCGAGCGCTTCGAGAACCTTCTCGCGATCGGCCTTGAGGGTGTTGACGCGAAGATCGACCGGCGCGCGGCCCGCGAGGGCGGCACCCTCCGCCGCAGCCCGCTCGCCGAAGGTGCGCTCCAGCGACGGCATGAGCCATTCCGGCACGTCGCCCTGAACCCAGGCGGGCGCCGTATCCAGGTTGCCCTCGGAAAGCGCCACGCGCTCGTCCGCGGTGAGAGCGGCCGGGGCATGGGCCTCCCTTGCAAACCGGTCGTCGATCTCGGCGAGGTCCTTGCCCCAGCACCAACGGAACGCGCCGAGCGCAAGCGCACGCGGACTGTCGGATCCCATCCGCCAGGCGATGGAGGCGCGCCGGCGAAGGGCGTCGAACACGAGGTTGCCGATGGCCACACGGTCGCCGGATCCGGCGAAGCGGTGGGCAAGGCCCCACGCCTTTAGCGCGTCCTGGACGGGCCGGCGGTTGGTCTCGACATCCGTCAGCACGTCGATGGCGGCGGCAATGCGGGCGGCCGGCGTCATGGTTGGTCGACCGTCATGAAAACCCGTCTTGAGCCGATGAACGGCATTGCGAGCGAAACCGGAACCCTGCAGGTGGCGAGATCGTCTCCGGGGCGGCGGCGCTGCCAACGCCCCGGAGCGAAGCGCCGCTCAGAGCGAGGACGGATAGTTGGGGCTTTCGCGCACGATGGCAACATCGTGGGTGTGGCTTTCGCGATAGCCGGCATTGGTGATGCGCACGAAGCGGGTCCGCTCCTGCAACTCGGGGATCGTGGGGGCGCCGACATAGCCCATCGCGGCGCGCAGGCCGCCGGCGAGTTGATGAAGCACGGCGCTGATCGGGCCCTTGTAGGGCACCTGCCCTTCGATGCCCTCGGGCACGAGCTTCATGGTGTCGCGAACCTCGGCCTGGAAGTAGCGGTCGGCCGAACCGCGGGCCATGGCGCCGATGGAGCCCATGCCGCGATAGGATTTGAACGAGCGGCCCTGGTGAAGATAGACCTCTCCGGGGCTTTCCTCGGTGCCGGCGAGCAGCGAGCCCACCATGGCGCACGAGGCACCGGCGGCCAGCGCCTTGGCGACGTCGCCGGAATATTTGATGCCGCCATCGGCGACGATCGGCACGTCGCGGCCCTGCGCGGCGGATGCCGCTTCGAGGATCGCGGTCAGCTGCGGCACGCCGACGCCGGCGACCACGCGGGTGGTGCAGATCGAACCGGGACCGATGCCGACCTTCACCGCATCGGCGCCCGCGTCGATCAGGGCTCGCGTGCCATCGGCGGTGGCGACGTTGCCGGCCAGAACCTGCACGCTGTTCGACAGCTTCTTGACCTTGGTCACCATCTCCAGCACGCGGGCCGAATGGCCGTGGGCGGTATCGACGACGACGAGATCGACACCCGCCGCGATCAGGCGCTCGGCGCGCTCCAGGCCAGCGGGGCCGACATTGGTGGCGGCGGCGACGCGCAGGCGGCCCTGGGCATCCTTGGAGGCGTGGGGATTGAGCTGCGCCTTCTCGATGTCCTTCACCGTGACGAGGCCAATGCAATTATAGGCGTCGTCGACGACGAGGAGCTTCTCGATGCGGTTGGAGTGAAGAAGGCGCTTGGCTTCCTGCTGGCTGACGCCGTCGCGGACCGTCACGAGGTTCTCGCGCGTCATCAGCTCATAGATGCGCTGGTTCGGGTTGGAGGCGAAGCGCACGTCGCGGTTCGTGAGCACACCGACGAGGCGACCGGTGTGGAAGCCTCCGGGACCGCCGTTCTCCACCACCGGAATGCCGGAGATGCCGTACTGCTTCATCAGGCTGAGCGCATCCGCCAGGGTCGCATCCGGCCCGATGACGACGGGGTTCACCACCATGCCGGATTCGAACTTCTTCACCTGCCGCACCTGCTCGGCCTGATCCTCGGGCTCGAGATTGCGGTGGATCACGCCGATGCCGCCGGCCTGGGCCATGGCGATGGCGAGGCGGGCTTCGGTGACGGTGTCCATGGCCGCCGAGATGATCGGCAGATTGAGTTCCATGTCGCGCGTCAGGCGGGTGCGGATATCGACTTCGGCCGGCATCACCTCGGACGGACCGGGCAACATCAGCACGTCGTCGAAGGTCAGCGCGTCACGTCCGGTCAGGGTTTCGATGATTTCAGCCATACGCCATCTCCGAACGAGCAATGAATTGAGAATGCCGTGCCCGGGGCCAGGCCGAAGCCAGACCCGGTGTCGTCCCTGCACCGGCATCTCCTTGAAGATGGCGCCGGTCTTTAACACGAGGATTGCACGGAAGCAAAAGCGGAGTTGGCCAGCAGGGCACACCAGCGCTTTTTGCAACGCTGGCAGGGACCGGCGCGGCCCGCGGCCCGGCGCGCCACAACCTCGCCCGGATTGGCGCGCAGTGCGGATCGAAGCGACGGCGCAAAAGCCGGGCAACGGAATGGCCTTTTCTCGCGTTCCGCCCCCGATGCCGCCCTTCCGCAGCCCAGACGGCCGTCTCGCCCATGGAATCGACACCCCCGCCCCGGCTCATCGCCGTGATCGTCGCCTCGGCGCTGTTCATGGAGAACATCGATTCGTCGGTGATCGCCACGTCGCTGCCGGTGATCGCGCGCGACATCGGCGCCGACCCGATCTCGCTGAAGCTCGCCTTCACCGCCTACCTGCTCAGCCTCGCGGTTTTCATTCCCGTGAGCGGCTGGGCGGCGGACCGCTTCGGCGCCCGAACCGTGTTCTCCTGCGCGATCCTCGTGTTCACCGTCGGCTCGATCGCCTGCGGCGTCTCGTCGAGCCTCGAGGGGTTCGTGGTGGCGCGGATGGTTCAGGGCGCAGGCGGCGCGATGATGACGCCGGTCGGGCGCCTCGTGGTGCTGCGCAGCGCGCCGAAGCACCAGCTCGTCGACCTGATGGCGTGGCTCACCACGCCCGCCCTGATCGGCCCGCTGATCGGGCCGCCGCTCGGCGGCTTCATCTCCACCTACTGGCACTGGCGCTGGATCTTCTGGATCAACGTGCCCGTCGGCGTGCTCGGGATCGTGCTCGCGCTCCTGTTCGTCCCCGTCGTGCGGGCACAAGAACCGCCCCCGTTCGATGCCGCCGGTTTCGTGCTGTCGGGGCTGGGCCTGTCAGGGCTGGTGTTCGGGTTCGCCGTCGTCGGCCACGGTCTGGTGCCGGTCTGGGTATCGAGCGCGCTTCTCGTGGCGGGTGCCCTGTCGATGGCCGGCTACGTCGCCCACTATCGTCATGCGGCGCGGCCTATTCTCGATCTCGATCTTCTGAAGCTCGCCACCTTCCGCGCCAGCGTGGTCGGCGGGTTCACCTTCCGCGTCGCCATCGGCGCCATTCCGTTCCTGCTGCCGCTGATGCTGCAGCTCGGGCTCGGCATGACGGCATTCCAGTCCGGTAGCCTGACCTTCCTGTCGACGGCCGGCGCGCTCGCGATGAAGTTCACGGTTGCGCGGATCGTGCGCCGGTTCGGCTTCCGCCGGGTGCTGGTCTACAACGGCTTTCTCAGCGCGCTGTTCGTGTTCGCCATCGGCGGCTTCGCGTTCGGCCTGCCGACGTGGGTGATGATCCTGGTGCTGCTCACGGGCGGGTTCTTCCGCTCGCTCCTGTTCACCAGCCTCAATGTCGTCGCCTATGCCGACGTCTCCCACGAGGCCATGAGCAGCGCCACGAGCCTATCGAGCGTCGCCCAGCAGGTGTCGCTCTCGTGCGGTGTCGCCATCGGCGCGCTGGTGCTGGAGATCCTGCGGGCCGGCAGCCCGACGCACAGCCTGACCGCCCACGACTTCTTCGTCGGCTTCGCGACCGTCGGCACCTCGGCGCTGATCGCGCCGTTCATCTTCGCGCGGCTTCCGGCCGATGCCGGCGCCCACATGGCGCGGCGCACCGGAGAAGACGAGGACGAAGCCCGGCCGCAAGCGGCGCAGTAACGACTCGGGGAAGGCAGGCGTTCAGAAATCGGGACGGACTGCGATGTCCTCGTCGTCGCCAAGGTCCTCGCCGATGTCGCCGTCGTCACCAAGCGTCAGAGCGCGGCCGCGAAACCCCTTGGCGAGAACATAGAGCTCGGCCGAATCCTGCCGGCTGGCGGCCGGCTTGACGTGCATGACCTGGGCGAAATCCCGTTTCAGGTCGGCAAGCAGCGTGTGTTCCGTGCCGCCGCGAAACACCTTGGCGAGGAAGGTGCCGCCCGGCGCGAGCACGTCGCGCGCGAACTCGATCGCGACCTCGCAGAGGTGCATGATGCGCAGGTGATCGGTCTTCTTGTGGCCGGTCGTGGGCGCGGCCATGTCGGACAGCACCAGATCGGCCTTGAGACCGCCGAGCGCATCCTGCAGCACCTGCGGAGCGTCGTCGTCGAGGAAGTTCTTCTCGAGCACGATCACGCCCGGAAGCTGATCCATCTCCAGATAGTCGATGGCAACGATGCGCGGGCCGGCATCGGTCGATCCGGTGCGCGAGACTGCGACCTGCGACCAGCCGCCCGGCGCAGCACCGAGGTCGACGACCCGCATGCCGGGCTTCAGCAGATGATGCTTCTCGTCGATCTCGATCAGCTTGTAGGCCGCACGCGACCGCAGGCCCTCGGCCTTGGCGCGGCGCACGTAGGGATCGTTGAGCTGGCGTTCCAGCCAGCGGTTCGAGGAGTTCGTCCGCCGGCGTGCGGTCTTGACCTTGACCTTCAGCGCCCGCCCGCCGCCCGTTCCCCCGCCGGAACCACCCTTGCCCTTGCTACCGCTCATGACCGCCCAGCCCCGCTCATGCCGCCCTGCCCGTGGCCGCGATCGGCCGAGATCAATTCCGTCAGGATGCCCTCCCGAAGGCCGCGGTCGGCGACACGCAGCCTGCGGCATGGCCAGCGGCGGCGGATCGCTTCCAGGATCGCGCAACCGGCGATCACGAGATCGGCCCGGTCGCGGCCGATGCAGGGGCTTGCGACGCGCTCGTCGTAATCCATCGCGCGCACGCGGTCGATCATGCCTTCGACCTCGGCGGCATCGAGCCATGTGCCATCGACCCGGCGGCGGTCGTAGCGGGCAAGACCGAGATAGACGCCTGCGAGCGTGGTGACGGTACCGGAGGTGCCGAGGAAGTGCACCCGCCCCGACGCGACCGCCGCGTCGAGTTCATGGCCGGGATCGAACGCGGCGAGCAGACCGGACACCTCGTCCACCATCCGCTCGAATGTGTCC
>JAEZMP010000486.1 GCA_023442215.1 Pseudomonadota bacterium | reverse complement strand
CGGCATGTCGAGAACAGTGCCCGTGCGGTTCGTGACGATGCCCTCGCAGGCGTGTCGCAGGCCGATATCGAGACGACGATGCGCGTCCTGAAGCATGTCTGCGACGTTCTCGCCGCGCCCGAAAGTTCGCAGAAGTGAGCCGTCCCGAGGAGGCTGCCGACCGCACGGCGTTATCCCCGGCGCCGGCGGGAGCAGAACCCGCACCAGCGTCGCGCCCGCCTCATGTTCCGCTGGCGCTGGTGGCGCTGCTGACTTTCAGCGGCACCTTCGCGATGCACATCTTCGTACCGGCGCTTCCCTCGGCCGCCGCGGACCTTCTCGTCGGTCCGCCCTCGATGCAGTTGACCATCAGCCTCTACATCCTCGGCCTCGCAGTCGGCCAGCTGATCTACGGGCCGGTGTCGGACCGGTTCGGCCGCCGCCCGACATTGATGGTCGGGCTTGCGATCTACGCCGCGGCGGGGCTTGCAGCGGCCTTCGCAGGCAACATCCATGTGCTGATCGTTGCGCGCCTGCTCCAGGCGTTCGGCGGCTGCGCGGGGCTGGTGCTCGGCCGCGCGATCGTGCGGGACACGGCCGGGCCGGAGAACGCCGCGCGGCGGCTGGCACTGCTCAACCTGATGGTCACCCTGGGGCCTGGAATAGCGCCGCTCGCTGGTGCGCTGCTTGCCGGGGTTGCCGGCTGGCGCGCCATCTTTCTCGTGCTCACGGGCCTCGGCGTCGTCAACCTGCTGCTGACGTGGCGGCTGCTGCCCGAGACGACCGTACCGGCCTCCGGCGGCGGCGGGGCGGTGGCGCGCAACTATCGCCGGCTGATGCTCTCCCCCGCCTTTCTCGGCTTCGCGATCGGGGGCGGCTGCGCGACCACGTCGATGTATGCCTTCATTGCCGCGGCGCCGTTCATCTTCGTGGAAGAGCTGCACCGGCCTGCCGGGCAGGTCGGCTCCTATCTCGCGGTGCTCATTCTCGGCGTCTGGGTCGGTAGCGTGCTCGCGAGCCGGCTGGTCGGCCGGATGCCGATCCGTCGCCTGCTGGTCGGCGCGAACGCCATCAGCGTGGTGGCGGCCCTCCTGCTGCTGCTGACGGTCGTGTCCGGGAATCTCTCCGCGTGGCTCGCCGTCGGGCTGATGTTCGTCTTCACCCTGGGGGTCGGCACGGCAGCGCCTGCGGCCCTGACCGAGGCCGTCAGCGTCGATCCGCACGTCATCGGCTCCGCATCCGGTCTCTACGGATTCTCACAGATGGCGGTCGGTGCGCTGTGCACGTCTCTCGTCGGGCTCGGCGGCAACCCAGCCCTTGCGGCGGCCGTTGTCCTGACGGGGGCGGGCGTCGTCGCCCAGATCTCGTTCCTGGTCGCGGCGCGCTTCCAGGCGCGGGCGAGGCATGCGATGGCCATCGCCTGATCATCCCGTGCGGCGGACGGGCGTGAGCCGAAATCGCGAGGAGGAAATGCCATGAAGATTGCTGTCATGAAGATCGCGGTCATGGGCGCCGGTGCCGTCGGCTGCTATTTCGGAGGGCTGCTTGCCAGGGCCGGCCACGACGTGACGCTGATCGGCCGGCTCGGCCATGTCGAGGCGATCGGCCGCCGTGGCCTTGTGCTGGACATGGGCGGCAGTCGCCACACCGTGCCGGTCGCCGCCACGGAGGACGCGGCCGGTGTGGCCGGAGCGGATCTGGTGCTCGTCTGCGTCAAGTCGACCGATACCGAGGACGCCGCTCGCCAGATGGCCGGCCATGTCGCGCCCGCATGCGCGGTCTGGAGCCTCCAGAACGGCGTGGACAATGCAGAGCGGCTCCAGGCGGTGCTCGGCCGCGAGGTGGTGCCGGTCGTGGTCTATGTGGCTGCGGAAATGGCGGGGCAGGGCCACGTTCGCCACCACGGGCGCGGTGAACTCGTCGTCGGACCGTCCGGAACGAGCGAAGAGCTGGCGGCCCGCCTCGCGGAAGCGGGCATTCCGGCGCGCGTTTCCGAGGATGCGGTCACGGCGCTCTGGACCAAGCTGATCGTCAATTGTGCGTACAACGCGCTGTCGGCGATCACAGGCCAGGCCTATGGCGAACTGCTTCCGGCGCACGGCATTCAGGACGTCATGCAGGATGCCGTGCAGGAATGCACGGCCGTTGCCACGCGCCTCGGCGTGCCCGTGCCGGCAGACATCTGGAGCACTGTGCTCGATGTCGGCGCGACGATGCCGGGCCAGCGCTCGTCCACCGCACAGGATCTGGCGCGGGGACGCCGCAGCGAGATCGACCACCTCAACGGCTACATCGTCCGCAAGGGATTGGAATTCGGCGTGCCGACGCCGGTGAACCGCACTCTGCATAGCCTCGTGCGGGCGCTTGAAACGAAAAGTGCCACCTCCGCAGGCGGCTGACGAGGTCGGCGTGATCGGCGACTGCTTTGAGATGAGATCGCCTAAGCCGATGCCGGGGACGCTTCGATTTTCCGGATGTCGCGCTTGGGCGGCGCGCCAAACATGCGGGAATATTCCCGACTGAACTGCGAGGGGCTTTCGTAACCGACCGCGAACGCCGCCGTCTCCACGTTGACGTCCTTCGAAACGATCAGGCGGCGTGCCTCCAGCAGGCGCAGCTGCTTCTGGTATTGCAGTGGGCTGATGGATGTCAGCGCCTTGAACCGGCGGTGGAAGGCCGACGGGCTCATCTGTGCGATCGCCGCCAGCTCGTCGATCCGGACGGCTTCCGAAAAGCGGGTACGCAGGAAGTGGATCGCGCCGATTACACGCTGGGCGTAGCTGTTCGCCAGCGTCATTCTGGCGATATCTCCGCCGCGCGGCCCCGCGAGCAGCCAGTAGCAGACCTCGCGCATGATCAGGGGATGGAGCGCGGGGATCGCATCCGGTGTGTCGAGCAGCCGGATCAGCCGCAACACGCAATCTGCCAGCGGCCCTTCGAAGTCCGTCACGAACACGCCACGGCCGACCGTCCCGCTGGCTTTGAGCGGCGCGTCCATGCTCTCCATCACATCGCGTATGATCGCAGGCGTGAATTCGATCACTGCACCGAGGAAGGGCTCCCGCGGACTTGCCGCGACGATCCGGCCGACAGACGGCATCTCGATGCCGACCACCAAGGCCTGCCCGGCCTTGTATTCGAAGCGCTGGTTGCCGAACGTCGACCACTTCTCACCCTGCGCGACGACGCAAAGCGCCGGCCTGATGATCGTGTGCGTCGGCGCCCGCTCGTGGTCCGAGCGCAGGATGGTCAACCCTTCGATGGCGGTGACGAACGGGCTCTGCCCCGCCTGCCGGTCGGTATAGTGGGTCAGCGCCTCAGCCAGTCCGTTCGCCATGTCGCTCTCTTGCCGCACGCGATCCACCACGATAGGCCTGCGAGCAGGAATAGGCAAGAATCAGCGGGGTTCCGGCATTCAAGTCGCTTGCAGGCGGGGTCTATGGTGCACGCATCATCCAAGCAAGGAACCCGCACATGTCGACGGAAACCTCTTCCGGATCAAAGCGAAAAGTCGCGATCGTCACGGGCGGCAGTCGCGGATTGGGGCGCAGCACTGTCCTCAATCTCGCCGCCCGCGGCGTGGCGTCGATCTTCACCTACAATTCCAATCGGGCAGAAGCCGAGAAGGTCCTCGGTGCGGTCGCCGAAGCCGGCGCCGAAGCGGTCGCGCTGCAACTCGATACCGGCGACACGGGGCGTTTCGATGGCTTCGTACAGGAGGTGAGGCAGGCGCTTGCCGGGCTCGGAGCCGAACGCTTCGACTATCTCGTCAACAATGCCGGCACCTCGCATCACAACGGCATCGAGCAGACGACGGAAGCGGAACTGGACCTACTCTACAATGTCCACTTCAAGGGCGTGTTCTTCCTGACCCAGAAGCTGCTGCCGCTCATCAACGACGGCGGGCGCATCGTCAATGTCTCGTCCGGTCTGACCCGGGTCGCCTTCCCCGGCAGCGCCCCCTACGCCTCGATGAAGGGGGCTGTGGAGGTGCTGACCCGCTATATGGCCAAGGAGCTGGGGCCGAGGCGGATCACCGCCAATG
>JAEZMP010000572.1 GCA_023442215.1 Pseudomonadota bacterium | reverse complement strand
GGATCGTCGGTGAGGTCGCCTTGGCTGTCCTTGATCCACGCGCCGGCGAGGCGCCCACCGGCGGCGCGCACGCGGCCGCACATGGCGGCGGTCGTGATCGAGGTCGAGACGTCGATCAGGATCGGGTCGGGTTCGGCGGGAATGCCGGCGGCGATGGGGTTCGGCGTCATCACCGGCGTGAGGCCGCCGAACGGGGCGACATGGGCATCGCTAGGGTCCGACGAATAGACGAGAACCAGCGTTCCGGCCCGCGCGGGGGCTTCGAGGAACGCCGCGAGGCAGGCGATGTGGTGGCTGCGCCGGATGGCGATGGCGCCGAGGCCGAACACGGCGGCACGGCGCGCGGCCTCATCCACCGCGAGCCGCGTCGTCCAGACACCGGGTAGCCGCCGGGCATCCCAGGTGGCGACGGCGGCATGATCGGCGACGATCTCAGGCCGGCCTTCGCGCTCCATGGTGCCGTTGTCGAGTTCCTCGACATAGTCGGCGAGCAGGGCGAGCCCGTGGGTGGTGTGGCCGAGCAGGTCCGCCTCGACGAGGCCGGCAGCCACGGACGCGGCGGGCTCGGCCGGAAGGCCGGCCTTCATCAGCACCGCCTCTGACAGCGCGACAAGGTCGGAAGACGCGAAGCGTGGCGACATCGGATATCCTTCGGGAAAGGTGCAAGCCATTGAGTCCGGAGCGATCTCCGCCGATCGGGCGCATCCGTCCGATCGACAGGGGCTCTAGTGGCGGCGCAGGGTGATGTGCCAGGGGATCAGCAGCTTCTCGGCCAGCGAGACCGCGCCGAACAGGGCAAGCCCGAGCAGGGTGAGGAAGAAGATGCCGGCGAAGGCGAGATCGGGCCGCATATTGCCGGTGGCGATCTGGATGTAGAACCCGAGCCCCTGATCGGAGCCCATGAACTCGGCGATGGTCGCGCCCACCGTCGCGTTCAGCGCGGCGTACTTGAAGCCCACGAAGCATTGCGGCAGTGCCGCCGGCAGCCGCACCTTCCAGAAGGTCCGCAGCGCGCCCGCGCCGGTCGAGCGGCAGAACCGCTCAAGCTCGTCGGACAGCGAACCGAAGGCGTGGATCGAGTTCAGCGCGACGGGGAAGAAGCACACCAGCACGACGATGATCACCTTCGGCAGCAGCCCGAAGCCGAGCCAGGCGATGAACAACGGCGCGAAGGCGATCTTCGGCACCATCTCGAGGCTGACGAAGAACGGATAAATCGTGCGCCTCAGCATCGGCGAAAACGCGATGGCAAGCCCCATCGGCAGGCCGATGGCGAGCGCCAGCATGTAACCGACCAGCGTCTCGCCCGCGGTGACGAAGGTGTAGTCGATCAGGCGCGGGATATCGGCCCAGCCGCGGGTTACGATGTCGGACGGCGTGGGCAGGATGTAGCCCGGCACGCCGAACAACCGCACCCCGTATTCCCAGGCGAGGAAGAAGGCGACGAAGAACGCGAGGAACGGCCAGGCATGGACCACCGTCGCGAGCAGCCGGCCGCCGAGCGTATCGCACAGGCGGGCGAAAAGGCGCGGGCCGGCCGGGCTGCGGGAGGGATCAGAGGACGCCATAGTCACGGAAAATCCCCTGAATGTCATGGACATAGCGGGTGAACGCCGGGCTCGCCTTGACTTCCATGTCGCGCGGCCATGGCAGGTCGATTTCGATCACGCGCTCGATCCGCCCCGGACGCGGGGTGACGACGCACACGACCGAGGAGAGCTGTACCGCCTCCTCGATGGAGTGGGTGACGAACACGACCGTCGGCCGGCTCTTCATCCAGAGCGATTGCAGGTCGCCGCGGATGCTTTCGCGGGTCATGGCGTCGAGCTTGCCGAGCGGCTCGTCGAACAGCAGCGTCTCCGGCTCGTGCACCAGCGCCTGGCAGAAGGCGGCGCGCTGCTGCATGCCGCCGGAGAGTTCGTAGGGATGACGGGCCGCGAAGCCTTCGAGCTTCACCGACCGCAGCAGCTCGGCGATGCGCCCGGCATGGGCCTTGGGATCGAGCCCGCGCATCTCCAGCTGCAGGGCGACATTGCCGGCCACCGTGCGCCACGGCACCAGCGTGTTGTCCTGGAACATGATGCCGATGTCGGTGCGTGGCCGGCTCACGCGGTCGCCGTCGAAGCAAACCTCGCCGGCGGTCGGCTCCAGCAGGCCGGCGATCATCAGCATCAGCGTCGACTTCCCGCAGCCAGACGGGCCGAGTAGGGAGACGAAACTGCCCGCCTCCACGGTGAGATCGACGGGACCGAAGGCATGCACCGCCTTGTCGCCCGCGCCGAAGGTCTTGGTCAGGGACCTGATTTCGATTGTCGCGCCCATCGCGGCGGCACCTCGTCTTCGGGAAGGATCGGCCGGCGCAAACCCGGTCGACCGTCTGGCCTCACCCCCGGCGCGCGGGCGGCATCGCCCATGCGCGTCGGGGTTCCTTGTTGGGCTCGCTATGCGCGGTCCAGTTGCGCGCGATTCACCTATTCGCAGTTCACTTGGGCAGGAACTCGTTGGTGTAGAAGTAGGTCGGCGGCTCGTTGGTCTCGAGGCCGTTATACTTCTTCATCAGGTCGATCATCTCGGCCCAGTCCTGCGGCACGTTGAGCGACATCACCTTGGCGGTGTTCGCCTTGGAATAAAGCACGTCGAGCGTGACCTTCTGCACCTCGGCCGCCTGCTGCTTGCCGGCGTCCTCGTTCATGGTGCCGCCGACGATGTCGCCGAGAGCATCGATCGCCGCCTTGGGATCGGCCTCGGCGGCCTTGTACGACTTGACCGTCGCGGCCATGAAGCGGCGCACGAGATCGGGATCCTTCGCCACGGTGTCGCGATTGGCGACGATGCAGTAGCCGACCTGATTCACGCCAAAATCGGAATAGGGGAACGTGACCGGCGCAGCACCGCCGGCCGCCTTGATCTCCGCCGGCTTGTCGTCGAGGCCGCCGAGCAGGCCGACCGTGCCGCCGGCGCCCTGCAGGTAGCTCGACACCAGCGCGCCGTCCGGAACGGTGATGAGACCGACATCGCCCTCGGCGAGGCCCGCGTTCTTCAGGACGAGCGGGAAGAAGGTGTTCACGCCGGCATTGGCGGTCGTCAGCAGCTTCTTGCCCTTGAGATCGGCAATGGTCTTCACGCCCGCGTCCGGACGGACGATCACGGCCTCGGTGCCCATGGCGTCGATGACGCCGACCGAGATCAGCGGCGCGCCCTTGGCGACGAGGTTCACCATGGCGGCGCAGGAGCCGTAGGAGAAGGTGGAATCGCCGTTGGCGACGAGACGATGGGCCGAACCCGAGCCGTTGCCGGAGCGGATGTCGAGATTGATGCCCTCGTCCTTGAAGTAGCCACGGTCCTTGCCGAGGGCGAAGGCGGCGTGCGAGCCGTACCACATCCAGTTCAGGCGCAGGCGCACGTCGTCGAGGGCCTTGGCCTGGCCCGCGGCGAGGAAGCTTGCGCCGATCAGCACGGCGGTCGCGAGTGTCTTTCCGAACGAACCCTTTGTCTTTCCGAACGAACCCTTGAGCTTCATGTCGATCCCTCTGGTTTTTGTGGATGGCGATGCGTTGCGTTCAGCCGGCGAG
>JAEZMP010000351.1 GCA_023442215.1 Pseudomonadota bacterium | reverse complement strand
ATGGTCTCCCTCGGGTCGAGGCGGACGCCGCAATTGCGGTGCCCGTCCATGTGGTACTTGCCCTCCTCCGGGAAGAACTCGACCGTGCCGTAATAGCCCTCGCCGGTTTCGAGCGCGCGGCGGATGGCGAAATAGTCCGGCGCGCAGGAGAAGCGCGTCGCCTCCCGGCCGAGCTTTCCCGGCGAATGTGCGTCCGAGTTCGAGGTGAGGCGGTAGCGGTCGAGGAAGGACACCCGCCAGTTCATCGCCGGGTCGGAGGAAAGCCCCGTCTCGACCGCGAAGATGTGGGGCGCGAGGTCGCCGTAGCATTCGGCGATGGAATCGAAGCCCGACTGGGAGCCGAGCGCGGCGAACCACGGCGTCCAGATATGGGCCGGCACCAGATAGGAGCCGGGGCCGGACTGCAGCGCGACCTCCAGGAGATCGCGGGAATCGAGACCGAGGATCGGCCGGCCGTCGGAAGCGATGTTGCCGATGCGGCCGAGGCTCGCCGCGAGCCGGTCGGCGGAGGCGAGATCCGGCACATAGATCAGGTGGTGAACCTTCCGGGTACGGTCGCCCTTCTTGTAGATCGTGGAAATCTCGGTCGAAAGCATGAAGCGCACCGGCCGCCGGCAGATCGCCGGCAGCGTCTTCCAGATCTCGGCCTCGATATCAGGCTTCAGGCGAAACAGCCCGTGGCCATCGGGAACCAGCTTGGCTTTGATCTCCGCGAGCCATGCCGGATGAACGCAGTCGCCCGTGCCGACCACGGCGATGCCCTTGCGCGCCGCCCACCAGGCGAGGTGCTCCAGGTCGAGATCGCGGCTGGTGGCGCGGGAATATTTCGAGTGGACGTGCAGGTCGGCGTGGAAAAGGCCGTCAGGCAGGGTCATCGCTCAATCCGGTTGGCTCGATCCAGTCCGGGCGCCGTCGGCGGGACGAGCCATGCGGGGCCGGCAAGCCGAATATAGGCCGCAGCCGCCGCGACGCCATCCTTCGTCCGCCGGGTGCCGTTCCGGTCAGGAAACGCTTTTCATCGCCCGCATTCCGGGGCATGGTCCGCGCGCTCTGGAGCATAATCCGTTCAGATCGAACCGATCTGAACGACAAGGATATGCTCCAGGTTTTTAATCCGGAGCGATTTCTGGTCGATCTGATGAGTCCATCAGATCGGAAAGCGCTCTAACCTTCCGACATGCCCTTCCAAGAGGACTTTCGCCGCAATGACTTCCCCTCGCCTCGACGCGCTGTGTATAGGCAATGCCATCGTGGACGTGCTCGGACGCGTCGACGACGACTTCATCGTGCGGGAAGGTCTTGTGAAGGGCGAGATGCGGCTGGTGAACGCCGCACGCTCGACGGAAATCTACAGCCGCCTCGGCCAGGTCGTTCGCATGTCCGGCGGCTCGGCCGGAAATACCGCCTTCGGCGTCGGTTCGCTTGGCGGCAACGTCGCCTATATCGGCAAGGTTGCCGCCGACGATCTCGGTCGCGCCTATGCCCACGACCTGTCGAGCCTCGGCATCGCCTTCGCGACGCAGCCCCTCGAAGGCGGCGCGCCGACCGCGGTCAGCATCATCCTGATCACGCCGGACGGCGAGCGCACCATGAACACCTATCTCGGCGCCTGCCAGTCGCTGACGGTCGCCGACGTCGAGGCCGATGCGGACGCCATCGGCGCCGCCGCGACCACCTATCTCGAAGGCTATCTGTGGGACCCGCCGGCGGCGAAGGAGGCCTTCCGCCGTGCCGCCGAAATCGCCCACGCCAACGACCGGCAGGTCGCGATCACGCTGTCGGATTCGTTCTGCGTCGACCGGCACCGCGCGGAGTTCCTGTCGCTGATCCGCACCGGCACCGTCGACATCGTGTTCGCCAACGAGCATGAGCTGAAGGCGCTCTACGAGACCGCCGACATCGCCACCGCCATCGAGGCGCTGCGGCAGGATTGCGCCGTCGCCGCCGTGACGCTCGGCGCGGAAGGCTCGCTCGCCGTGACCCGCGAGGAGACCCACCACGTCAAGGCGACGCCGATCGAGAGCGTCGTCGACCTCACCGGCGCGGGCGATCTCTACGCCTCGGGCTTCCTGTTCGGCCTCGCCCGCGGGCTCGATCTCGCCGGCTGCGCTTCGCTCGGCGGCCTGTGCGCGGCGGAGGTGATCGGCCAGGTCGGTCCGCGGCCGATGCGCTCGCTGTCCGAACTCGCCTCACAGGCCGGCTTCGCGTTCTGACGCCGGCCCGCCGTCACGCCACTGCGACGACGTGGAAGAACGAGCCGGTGACGTTTCCCCGCCGGCTTCCGATGGCGCCGAGATCGGTGCCGTCGGCGCCCGAAGCCCGGGCGAACGGCGCGTCGTCGCCGGCGGTCACCACGCTCGCATAGTGGAACTCGTGGCCGCGTGCGGCCGTGCCCGCACGCCCGAGCACGCCGTCGGCCGCCAGCACCGCATGGCGGTAACCGAGATTGAGCCGGCGAGCGGCAAAGCTGGTGACGAGACCGATGAGGCCGAGCATCTCGTGGCGGCCACCGTCGGCGTCGATCATGCCCTCGCCCAGCGCCATGTAGCCGCCGCACTCGCCGTGAACCGGCTTCGACGCCGCGAAGGCCCGCATCCCCGCCTTCCAGCGGGCGGCAGCGGCGAGCGCCGGGCCATGCAGCTCCGGATAGCCGCCCGGCAGCCAGCACACGTCCGCCTGCGGATCCGGCGCCTCGTCCGCCAGCGGTGAGAACGGCAGCAGTTCCGCGCCCGCCCGCCGCCAGCCCTCGAGCACATGCGGATAGACGAACGAGAATGCCC
>JAEZMP010000531.1 GCA_023442215.1 Pseudomonadota bacterium | reverse complement strand
CCAAGACGACGAATGCTAGAAAGCCTAACTTTCTATGCACGCCGACGGCGACGACGGCATTGTTTCCGCCATGAAAACCATCGGCGAACGCATCAAATATATCAGGGAGAGCCTGGGGCTTTCGCAGGAGGCTTTCGGCGCGCGGCTGAAGCTGTCACGCGGCGCGGTGAGCAACTGGGAATCCGTCGGCGAGACCAGCATCAAGACGGAAAACCTGCTGCTGATCGCGCAGAAGTTCGAAGTTCCGCTGGAATGGCTCGCGAACAACGAAGGCGACCCGCCGAATCTCAACCGAGATAATCGTGTATCGCGATCAGCAGTCAGAAATCTTTCCTCCCTTCTCGGAAATGTAGAATCCGAGGAAGTCACGCCACTTGCCGCCGCTGACTTCGAGTTTAAGGGCAAGATTCCCGGGTCAATTCCGGAAGTCGACGCCAAGCCCGGCGCTGGCGACGGCGTTTACAGTGGAGAACAGTCGGTTTCCACCGGCGACAAGGGCATTGTGTCAGGCCATCGCGTCGTTTCGGAATGGCTTCTGCCGCCCGAATACCTTCGTCATGTGCTGCACACGACCCCATCGCGCACGTGGATCATGGAAGTCATCGGCGACTCGATGGCGCCGACGCTCGCGCCAGGCGACCGTGTGATGGTGGACACGGCTCACAAGGTCATCAACCCCGATGGCGTCTATGTCATCGACGAGGGTCACGGCCCAATGGTCAAGCGCCTTCAGCTCGATCGGGACAGCGAAAGCCCGCGCGTGCTTGTTATCTCGGACAATGCGGCGCATAGGCCCTTCACGCTCAGCATGGACCGCTTTCATGTGATCGGCCGCGTGTGCGGGCGCTTCACGCGGCTGTAAGCCGCCCCACAATTCAGTAAAGAAATCAAGAGCCTATTCGACCGTGGCGGCGGATTCGCAGCGGCAGGGGCCTTGCCGCGGCCGATTGCCGTAGCGGCCATAGGTGAAAGTTTTGCTTTCGTGTCGCTTGCAAGCGCGTGAAAGTTATGCTTTCAATCGCTCCATCGCATCCCGATGGAGAGCACCCATGCCCATCCCCGCCAGCCTCGCCGCCGCGCGCCGTTCCGGCCGGCCCGAGGATCTGCACGCCGAAATGGCGTCGCTGCTGATCGACCGTCGCGCCGCCGCCGAAGCCGTCACGGCCGACGACCTGATCGTCCACGGCTTTACGCCCGACGAGATCGCCGAGGTCCTGCCTTCCGCTATCGCGATCGCCATCGCCCGCACCGCCACCCGCCGCATCCGGCCCGCCCTTGCCAAGAGGGCCGCGTGATGGAAGCGCCCGATTTCCGGCTCGACCGTTTCGGCGGCGCCCTCGCGCCCGTTGGCCGCGTTTGCCCGCTCTGCAACGGCACCGGCGGCCCGACGATGGCGCCCGCCGGCACCCGGCGCGTCGTGGTGCGCACCGAGACCGGCGAGGTGCACGAGCACTACGCCCGCATGACGTTCGGCGGCGGCGGCGGCAGGCCCGATCAGCCCGCCGACATCGCCCCCCGCGATTTCGCGGTTCTCGCCCGCGGCGGCTTGGCCCGCGGCGGCCCGGTGCCCCCGCTCGACATCGGGGATGACGACCCGCTGATCACCAGGCCGGCGACGCGCGCCGAGGCGATCACCGCCATCGCGTTCGCGACCGTCGTCACCCTGTCCGGCGGCGTCGCCCTGGCCCTCATCTCTGCGGGGTGGCTGCCGTGAGCGAGACCAAGGCACCTTCCGGAGAGTGGACCGCTAGCGACCTTGCGTTCCGCGAGGCCCTCAAGAGCCTCATTCTCGCCGATGTGGCGACCCGGGAAGCAGCGGGCGAAGAGGAGTGGAAGGCGGCGACTGGCATCACCACCATGCTCGCCGCCGCGCTCGCCGACGTGATTTCGAGCGTCGGCGCGCGTGCGGACGAAGACACCGGGGAGGCCCACCGCAAAGCCGTGTCGCTGGCGGAACCGACGGTTGAGTTCATCCGCGCGCGGATCGACGGCAATTTCGAACGTCTCGCTAAGGTGCGCACCGCCGCCAACGCCGCAGGCGCGCCCCGATGAGCACCCCCGCACACGACCCGAACGAGGCCTTCCGACTGCGTCTTGCCGAGTTCGTCGCCGCCGAGCTTGTTGCCCACGGCGAGGACAAGACGGCCGGAGCCATCATTGATGTGCTCGCGGTTGTGCTGGCGGATACGATTTACTGCGTCGCCACCTGCAGCGCGACGAGACAGAACGCCAGCATGGCCAGCGTGATGGCCGAGGTCATGCGCCAGCTTGTTGGCGCCGCGATTGAAGACCGGCTTAGGCAGCACGCGGCGAACGCATCCCGCCGCCCGAGCTCGGTGCGCCCGCAATGAGCGCGCCCACCCTCACCGAACAGTTGCACGGCGCGGTCAACGATCTGTTCGCCGGCGGTGCCGAGCCGCGCGAGGTCGTGATCGCCCTTGCCGCCAATCTCGGCGTCGCCGTCGTCGCCGCGGCCGGGGGCGACAACGCCCGCGCGGCCGCCCTCATCGACACCGCATTTGAGGCCACAGTGGCCGCGCTCGACGGCGCGATGTCGCGGGACCTCCTCGAGCCCGCCGAGGCCAGATCATGAGCATCACCCTGACGATCGAACAGCGCCAATTGGCACGCCATGCCCTCGGTCTGCCGAACGAGCGGCGCCGGTCCTACCGTAATCACTATGTCGTCGATGCCGGCGCGGACCATGCCGAGTGGATCGCGATGGTCGAAGCCGGTGCGGCGCGCCGGTGGAAGGGCAACGCACTCACGGGCGATATGGACCTGTTCCGCCTGACCCGCGCAGGCGCCGCGGCAGCGCTTGAGCTCGGCGAGACGCTTCATCCGGAGGATTTTCCGGCATGAGCACCCACCCCCTTCCCGTCGCCTGGGCGATGTCGCGGTCCGGCATCCGCATCGATCTCGTCCGTCCCACGCCCGCGATGATCGACTTTCGCGACGTCGCCGTGTCGCTGGCGCGGATGCCGCGTTGGTGCGGTCACACCCTCGATCCGATCGGGCATCCGCCGCTGTCGATCGCGCAGCACTCCATCATGGTTTCCGATCTGGCGTTTCGAAGGGCGGCGGTCGAGCAACCGGGCAACGTGCATGCCGCGGGGCTTTGGGGCCTGCTGCACGACGCCCACGAGTACGTGTTTGCGGACGAGTCCCGCCCCAAACAGCGCGCGATGGCCATCATCGCCGACGAGGTCGGTCCCGGCCGCGGCGCCATCGTGGCGGAGGCGATGCTCACCATCCGAAACAGGATGGATGCCGCCATTGCCGCCCGCGCCGGCCTGCCGTGGCCGCTGCCGCCGGGGGTCACCGCCATCGTGCGCGAGGCCGACGACACGCTGCTCGCGACCGAGGCGCGCGACCTGATGCACCGCGGCGTTCCGTGCGCGGCCACGCCCCTGCCCGATCCCATCGGAGAGCCGCTCACGCCCCTCGCCGCATCGTCGCTGTTCCTCGCCCGACTGCGCACTTACGCGCCCAACGCCCTCTGATCGGAGATCAGCCCATGAACGACATCACGCCGGCCGACAGCGAAGCGGCCGAAAACACCCCGCGCGGCTTTCGCTGGTTCTACGTGTCCGACGAGCCGGACTCCGGGGGGCGCACCGCGGCGGGCGCCATCGCGGAGTGCGACGACCTCGAGGTCATCGATCTCGAAACCGATTTTGTGATGCCCGGCCCGCCGCTGTTCGTCTTCCGCACCCCTGACGGCGCGGTCCACGAGTTCGCCTCTCGCGCCGAGGCGGGGGCCGCCCTCCGCGCCGAGATCAAAGCCCTTCCCACCAGCGCCAGCACCGAGGATTGACGCATGAGCAAAACCCGCGATGCCAAGATTCGCGACGTCAAGATCGTGCTGCACGATCTGGAGCACGGCGAGACCATGGCCGAGCTTTCGGCCGAAATGACCGGCCTGGTCGCCTTCCTTCAGACGCTGACCCACAACCGGCCGAAAGCGAAGGCCAAGGGCACCATCACCCTCGCGCTCGACGTCACGGTCGAAGGCGACACCGTCGACATCAGCCCCGACATCAAGGTCAAGCGGCCGAAAAAGCCCCGCAACTCGTCGACCTATTTCGTCACACGCGACGGCGACGGCTCGCTGTCAACCGAGCACCCGAGCCAACTCAACATGTTCCCGCGCGAGGTCGGCGGCGAGCGCGACAGCTTCACCAGCGCCTGAATCCGCGCCCGCCGGCTTCGGCCGGAACACGCCCCCACCACCACAGGAAAGCACCATGACCGAGACCGAAAACACCAGCATCAACCCCGCCGCCGCCGCGTCCGCGAACCTCATTCCGGACGGCGCGGAGGGAATCGAGGCCATCGCCGCGCTGTCGGCCGCGGCCCGCGGCGTCAGCATCATTGCGCCCGAGGGCGCGCCCTACAATCCGGGCCTGCCCGACACGATCCCGCTCGGCATCAAGCATGGTGAAAAGCCGGAGATCGTCGACCTCAAGCCCTATTTCGAGTCCTGGCGCGCCTTTCCGGAGCGGAAGCGCGGCACCGCGACCGCGCTGACGCTCGCGAGCTTCATCGCCCTCGTCAACCGCCACAGCACCAAACACAGCACGGTGTTCGCGGACGTCGACTGGAAGAAGCCGACCCTCACCGCGGTCATCGACTATCACCAGATTAACGGCCCCATGCCGGCCGGTGCCGATGGCGATCAGGAACAACAGCTCGGCGGCGCCGACAACTGCAAGCACCGCATCCACTACGCCTATCCGCTCTCCGAGGAATGGCTGGCGTGGGTTGCGAAGGACGGCGAGGTCATGGATCAGCGTGAGTTCGCGGCCTTTCTGGAAGACCGCATCGGCGACCTGTCTTCGCCCACCGAGCACGAAGCCCAGGACTACAGCCGCGATTTCGGCACCACCGTCGCCACGCCGGCCGGCGTGATCAGTCTCGCCCGCGGCCTCGAGGTCAACGTCGAAGCCAAGGTCGTCAACCACATCCGCCTGTCGAGCGGCGAGACCAAAATCCAGTTCGAAGAACTGCATAAGGACGCGACAGGCGCCCCCATCGTCGTCCCCGGCATCTTCCTGTTGTCGATCGCGCCGTTCGTCCAGGGCGCCAAGGTGCGCGTGCCGGTGCGGCTGCGCTACCGCGCCGGCTCCGGCGGCATCAAGTGGTACTACCAGATTTACCGGCCCGACCTCGCGATCACCGAGCGCATCGACAACGACCTGCTGCGCGTCGCCAGGGATACCGGCCTGCCCGTCTACGCCGGCGCCCCGGAAGTCTGATCGCCGCCCCAGGCAGCGCACCCCAAGTCCGCGCACCACAAGGCAGCGCAACCCGCGCCGGGGCATCGATCCCCGGCGCATCCACTCAAGGCGGACACATCATGAGCGGCTCGGTCAACAAGGTCATTCTCGTGGGCAACCTCGGCGCGGACCCGCGCATGGCGCGTGGCCGCGACGGCAAGCCGATCGCCTCGTTCAGCGTCGCGACGTCGGAATCGTGGCGCGATCAGGCCGGCAACCGGCGTGAGGTCACCGAGTGGCACACCGTCGTGGTCTTCGTCGAAGCCCTTGCCGAGTTCGCCGGCAAGTTTTTGCGCAAGGGCTCGAAAGTCTACGTCGAGGGCCACCAGAAGACCCGCGAATACGACAGCAACGGCACCCGCAAGCGCGTCACCGAGGTCGTGCTGAACGGCTTTCAATGCCGGCTGGAAAAACTCGACAGGGCGGAAGGCCGCGACGTGCCGGACGACCCCGCCGCCTACGGCACCGCGCGCGACACCACCTCCCACGATGCCACCTCAGACGACCTCGACGAAATCCCGCTGTGAGGCACCCCATGACCGACCGCAAAGACACCGGGACCAACACCACCGGCGAACCCACGCCCGACCTGCAGGCGCAGTTTGACGAAGCCGCCATCGCGGAGTTCGCCGAGGACCTCAAAGGCATGTCGCTCACCGACATCGACGCTGCGATCTCCGAGGCCTCAGACCAGATCGACGAAGTCGAGCCGGGGATCGATGCCCTCTGCGCCAAGCGCCGCCAGATGCAGCCCGCGGAGGCCGAGAGCGAGCGCCCCAACAAGTCTTTCGAGATTACGTGTGAGCGGTGCGGGATTGATCTCGCGAGCAGGGCGGATTGCGCCGACGAACTCGGTCAGTGCCTTGGGGATGAGCTATTCGACGTGAGCCCTTTTGCCAGTCCCGCGCGCGCCGACACCGAGCGCTGCGACGCCTACAGGGGCCAGGTCGAAGAGAGCCCACACGGAGGGGAGAGAGATGAATGATCGCAGCAGTTTGGCGGAAATCCGCAACCCGGTTCTGGCGTTGCCGGCCGCAAGCCGCATCCGTGAGCTTTCACCCGATGCACGAGCCATTCTCGTAGAGATTATGCGCGACCTAGCTCGCGATGCGCGAGCACGTGCTCAGAAAAGCTGGAAGCAGAACAAGGGGCCGATGGCCGTCTACTGGAAGGCGGTAGGCGCCTACGCCTGCCATCTTCAACGCGCACTCCGGCGTCCGCCAGAGTCCGCCGCCTTCCCCGGCGCGACGACGCCGCCCACCGGAGATACCCCATGAAAATCACCGCCGACCGCAAGACGCTGCACGCCGCGCTCGATCTCGCCCGCCGCGTGGTCGAGCGGCGCAACACCATCCCGATCATGTCGAACCTGCGGCTCACCGCCGCCGGTGACCGGCTGCAGGTGACCGCGACCGATCTCGACCTCGAGGTGAAGACAGCGCTCGCCGCCCGCGTCGACCAGGAGGCCGACATCACCCTGCCCGCCCACACCCTGCGCGACATCGTCGCCGCGCTGCCGGATGGCGACGTGAGCATTGTGGCGGACGATGGCCGCGCCACGGTGTCCGCCGGCCGCAGCCGCTACCGCCTGTTTACCCTGCCCGTGACGGATTATCCGAGCCTCGCCGCCGAAGACCTTCGGCACGAATTCGTGCTGTCGGCCGCGGCGCTGCACCGGCTGATGGATGTGCCGCGCTTCGCGATCTCGACCGAGGAAACGCGGTACTACCTGAACGGCATCTATCTGCACGTCGTCGATGGCGACGACGGGCCTGCGCTGCGCGCGGTCTCGACCGACGGGCACCGCCTGATGCGTGTCGAATGCCTTGCGCCGGCCGGCAGCGCCGGAATGCCGGGCATCATCGTGCCGCGAAAGACGGTCGCCGAGATCGCGGCGCTCGCCGCCCGCGCGGGTCCGGAAGACAAGATCGCCGTCGCCGTCAGCGAGAACAAGATCAGGATCACGGCGGGCGAAACCACCCTGATTTCCAAGCTGATCGACGGCTCCTTCCCCGATTATGGCCGCGTCATCCCGGCGCGCGATGCCGAGGGCACCCTCATCACCATCGACCGCGCGGAGGTGCTGGCCGCCGCCGGCCGCGTCACCACGCTTTCGGGCGACCGCGCCCGCTGCATCGCCTTCCGCTTTGCCGCGAAGGGCAGCGCGATCGACGTCAACAACCCCGATGCCGGCGAGGCCCGCGAGGACATCGCCGCCGAGCTCGACGGGCCGGACATCACCATCGGCTTCAACGGGAAATACGTCGCCGACGTGTTGGGCACTCTCACCGCGACCCGCATCACCCTGCGCCTGCGCACGGCCGGAGACCCCGCCCGCATCGAAAGCGCCGACGCCGCCACCGACGCCGACCTCGTCAGCGTCCTCATGCCCATGCGCGTGCAGTGAGGGCAACCATGCTGATCCGCGTCATCGACCTCGAAACCACCGGATTCGCGCCGCCCGAGCACCACGTGATCGAGATCGGGTTTCAGGATGTGGTCAGCCGGTCCGCCGATCTTGCCGGTGCACCGTGCGATTGGACCGCGCCGCCGAACAGGGGCACCGGCATGCTCGTCAACCCGGGCCGGCCGATCCCTCCGGAATCGAGCGCGATCCATCATATCGTCGACGAGGACGTTGCTTTTGCGCAGCCATGGCGAAAGGTGGCGCCCGAAATCCTCGCATTGCCGGGCGAATTCTCGGGTTTCAAAGCCAGCTACCCAGTGGATGTCTACGCGGCGCATAGCGCCAAGGTCGAACGGCAGTGGTGCGAGGACTACACCGGCGCGGCGCCGTGGATTTGCACCTACAAGTGCGCGCTGCGGCTCTGGCCGGACGCGCCCTCGCATTCCAACCAGGCGCTGCGGTACTGGCGCCGCCCGGCCGGCATCATCCGCGCCAGCGCCTTGCGCGCGCACCGCGCCTATCCGGACGCCTACGTCACCGCGCACCTGCTCCTCGATATGCTGGAGACCACGACCGTCGAGCAGCTGCTCGCGTGGAGCGCGCAACCGGCGCTGCAGTCCCGGTGCCACATCGGACGCTGGCGCGGCACGCCGTGGCGCGAGGTCGACGACGGCTTTCTTCATTGGGTGCTTGCCCGCGATTTCGACGAGGACGTGATCTTCACCGCCACCGCCGAACTCGAGCGGCGCGAGGCGGAAGAAGCCGAAGGAGATCAATCCCATGGCTGACAAGACCGGAATCGAGTGGACCGACGCCACGTGGAATCCCATCGTTGGCTGCGACGTGGTCTCGCCCGGCTGCACCAATTGCTACGCGATGAAGATGGCGGCGCGGATCGAGGCCATGCAGCCCGGATCGCATTATGCCGGCACGACGATGCCCACCAAGGCCGGCGCCCTCTGGACCGGCAAGGTCGCGCTCGCCCCTGACCACATCCTCACCCAGCCGTTACGGTGGAACAAGCCCCGGAAAATCTTCGTGAATTCCATGGGTGACCTGTTCCACGAGAGCGTTCCTGACGCGTGGATCGACCGCGTCTTCGCAGTCATGGCACTCGCGCCGCAGCACACCTTTCAGGTCCTCACCAAGCGCTCGGCGCGGATGCGAGAGTATGTCTCTGAGGTCCGAGAGACGTGGTGTCATCATGGGCCGCCAACGCCTGGTAGCGAGCGAATTCACGAAGCCGCGCTGGCGATCACAGGTGAAGAGTGGCTTCCTGAAGCGACGCCAAGCACGTGGCCCCTCCCGAACGTTTGGCTCGGCGTCTCCACCGAGGATCAGCGCCGCGCCGACGAGCGTATCCCCGACCTGCTCGCAACGCCAGCGGACGTCCGCTTCATCTCCGCAGAACCGCAGCTCGGACCGATTGATCTGGAGCGCGTCGGCACCATTCACAGCATCCGTCATGCGCTCCCGGGGATCGTCGAATGGGAGGAAAAGGGCCGCCCTGCTTTGGGAGACGGATCGATCAGCGGCGTCCAGATCGATGCCGTCGGAGCCGGCGGGTCTTCGATCACCTTTTTCCAGACGCCCGACCATATGGGTGGCTTCACGGCCTCGTCACCTCGGAAGTGGCCGCGCCTCGACCTCGTCATCGTCGGAGGCGAGAGCGGCCCCCGCGCGCGGCCGATGCACCCCGATTGGGCGCGGTCAATCCGTGACCAGTGCGCCGCCGCCGGCGTGCCATTCTTCATGAAACAGATGGGAGGACCAAGGAAGAGTTCGATGTCTCCCATTCCAGACGATCTGATGGTCAGGGAGTTTCCGCATGCCGCGCGGTAAACATCAGAACCACGCCACGGGATCACGCCAACACCGTTGGAAGCCGGGGAGTCGGATCGGGAGCACTGGCCACGTCAAGGTGCGTGTCGGTTGCGGGCATCCGCTCGCTGATCCGAATGGATGGGCATACGAGCACTTGGTCGTGTGGGTTGCCGCTGGCAAC